>JALZBI010000239.1 GCA_030947565.1 Actinomycetota bacterium | reverse complement strand
CTTGGCGACGTCGCCGTTGCCCGGGATGTTGTCGCACGACATGACGGTGAACGGTGCCGTGCCGTCCTCCCGCCGCAGCCGCAGCGCCTCCACGATGAAGCCGAACGGTGTCGTCGGCGTCGCCCCCTCCTCGAGGTCCGGCTGGAGCAACGGATGCGAGGCGTCGAGCTCCCCCGTCGACGGGTGGAACAGGTAGCCGCCCTCGGTGATCGTCAAGGAGACGATGCGGGTGCTCGCCGCCCTCATCGCGGCGAGCACCGCACCCGGGTCGTCCGCCGCGAGGAGGTAGCGCAGCATCGACCCGATCACCCGCGGCTCACGTCGGCCGTCGGGGTGCTTGACGACGAGCGTGTAGAGCCCGTCCTGAGCCGTGAGGACGTCGCGCATCCGCGCGTCCTGGGGCATGGTTCCCACACCGACGATGCCCCAGTCGAGCGCATCGCCCGCGTTCATCAGCGCGTCGACGTACATCGCCTGGTGCGCCCGGTGGAAGCCGCCCACCCCGAAGTGGACGATCCCCTCCGTGACCCGGGAGCGGTCGTATGCCGGTCGCGCCACCGCATCCGGGAGCGAGTCGAGCGTGGCCTGGCTGAGCTGCATACCGGATCTCCTTCGGCGGTATCTCGGTCTGTCACTCCCTCGGGGTCACGGCGGCGTCAGCGCACCGCCCCCATCGAGAGACCCTGCACCAGCTTGTCCTGCGCCGCGAACCCGGCGATGAGCACCGGTAGCGACACGACGAGGGACGCGGCACAGACCTTGGCGAGGAACAGGCCCTGGCTGGTGACGAACCCGGTGAGGAACACCGGCGCGGTCTGGGCCACCGTGCCGGTGAGGACGCGGGCGAACAGGAGCTCGTTCCAGCTGAAGATGAAGCAGATCAGCGCCGCCGCCGCGATGCCGGGCATGACCACGGGCGCGACGATCTTGCGCAGAGTCATGATCAGCCCGGCCCCGTCGATCTGGGCCGCCTCCAACATCTCGACCGGCACCTCGGCGAGGAACGAGCGCAGCATCCACACGGCGATCGGCAGGTTCATCACCGTGTAGAACAGGACCAGCAGGTTGATGTTGTCGAGCAGGTTGACCTGCTGCGCGAAAAGGTAGATCGGCAGCAGCCCGGCGACGACCGGCAGGAACTTGGTCGACAGGAAGAAGAACAGCACGTCGGTCCACTTGCGCACCGGCTTGATCGAAAGGGCGTACGCCGCCGGGAAGGCCAGCAGCAGAACGAGGATCGTCGACATGATGCTCGCCGTGGCCGAGTTGATCAGCGGTGGCAACGGTCCGGCGCTGAAGAACGCCTCATAGCCCTCGGTGCTGAGTGGGGCGAAGAACGACGGCGGGTTGGTGGCGGCGTCGGTCTCCTTGTGGAAGGACGTCAGCACCATCCACAGCACCGGGAACACGAAGACCAGGCCGATCACCCACGCCAGCAGCCCGAGCAGCGGACCTCCAACCCCGCGGCGACGCTGCGCCACGGGGGACCGCCCCGTCGTCCCGTCTAGCAGGCCGCTGCTCGTGCCGGTCGCCGTGGCGCTCATCGTGACTCCTCCTTGAACAAGCTGAAGACCGTCCGCAGGGCCACGGTGGCCACGATGATGGTCAGAATGACGACGATGACCCCGGCGGCCGAGGCGAGCCCGTAGTCGTGGGCCGTGTAGAACGTCTGGTAGATGTAGTACGGCAGGTTGGCGGTGCCAAGGCCACCGGACGTGATGGTGAAGACGTGGTCGAAGTTCTGGACGACGTAGATCGTGCCCAGCAGGCCGGCGAGCTCGATGTACTGACGCAGGTGCGGCATCGTCATGTGCGTGAAGATCTGCCACGCGTTGGCGCCGTCCATCCGCGCCGCTTCGACGACGTCGAGCGGCCGGCTCTGGAGCCCGGCCAGGAGGATGAGCATCATGAACGGCGTCCACTGCCAGACGATGGCCAGCATGACGGCGAGGAACGGGTACTGGCCGATCCAGTCGACCTGAGGAGCCGAGGCGCCGAAGATGCCCCTGAGGAGGCCGTTCAGGAGGCCGTACTCCGGGTTGAAGAGGGCGTGCTTCCACAGCAGCGCGGCGGCGACCGGCACGATGAGGAAGGGGGTGATCATCATCGTGCGCACCACGCCACGGCCCAGGAACTTGCGGTCCAGGAGCAGGGCGATGACCAGCCCGAGCAGCAGAGACACGAGGACGACCGCCAGCGTGAGGGTCACGGTGACCCAGATGGCGTGTCGCGCGTCCGGGTCGGACAGCACCGTCTTGAAGTTGTCGATGCCGGCGAATCCGCGCTGGTCGGGGTAGTAGGCGTTCCAGTTCAAGAACGAGGTCACGATCGTGACGAGGAACGGCAGTTGGGTGACGATGACGACGAGGATCAGCGCGGGAAGCAGCGGAGCCCGCCGCGCCCAGTCTCCTGAGCGCTGCAGGGCTCCGCGCTTCGACGCATCCGGTGCCGACGAGGCCGGCGGGCGAGTCGTGGTCGCGGTGGACATGGAGTCAGATCACTTCTTGTACTTCTTGGCGACCGCCTCGGCCAGGGCCTGACCCTGGTCCAAGGCCGAGTCGACGCTTCCCTGGCCCGCGATCGCCGAGCTGACGTACTGGCTCACCTTCGTGCCGAGGTCCGGGAACTCCGGGATGTCGACGAACTGGATACCGGGAGCCGGGCGGGGCTGGACGCCCGGGTTGTCGGGGTCCGCGGATTCGATGGCTGACTTCGTGGCGGGGGCGAAGGCTTCCGCGCTCTTGACGTAGTCGGCGTTGCTGTAGGTCGATGAACGCTTGCCCGCGGGGACACGGGACCACCCGAGCTGGGTGCCGACGAGCTCTTCGTAGGCCTTGCTCGAAGCCCACGAGATGAACTTCCACGCGGCGTCCTTCTTGGTGCTCTTCTCCTCCATGGCCCAGGCCCACGTGTAGAGCCACCCGGACGACTTCGTCTTGACGACCGGCGCCGGCGCGTACCCGAACTTGCCCTTGTTGGGCGAGTCGCTGGCCTCGAGCGAGCCGGCGGCCGAGGTGGCGTCGTACCACATCGCTGCCTTGCCCTGCTGCAGGTTGTTGAGGCATTCGGTGAACCCGGCCTGCGAGGCGCCGGCCTCACCGTGCTGCTTAACCAGGTTGACGTAGAAGTTGGTGGCTTCCTTGAACTCCGCCCCGTTGACCTTCGGGGTCCAGTCCTTCTCGAACCAGGTGCCCCCGAACGTGTTGATCACCGTGGTCAGGGGGGCGAAGAGCTGGCCCCACCCGGGTTGCCCGCGCAGACAGATGCCGCGCATACCACTGGGATCGTCGACCTTGGCCGCCGCGTCGGCGACCTCCTGCCACGTCGGGGCAGCCGAGAGCGTGACGCCCTTAGCCTGCAGAACGTCCTTGCGGTACATGAGGAACGAGGACTCGCCGTAGAACGGCTCGCCGTAGATCTTGCTGTCCACCGACAGCGCCTTGGTCATCGGCGGGAGGATGTCGGCCTGGTTGAACGCCGTGTCGGACGTCGTGTAGGACGTGAGGTCGGCGACCCACTTGTTCTTGGCGTAGATGGGGATCTCGAAGTTCGAGAGCGTGGCGACGTCGTACTGCCCCGCCTGGCTGGAGAACTCCTGGCTCGTCTTGTCGCGCAGGTCGTTCTCCGGGAGCACGGTGAAGTTGACCTTGATGCCCGTCTGCTTGGTGAAGTTGTCGGCGGTCAGCTTCTGGAGGTCGACCATCTGGGGGTTGTTGACCATCAACACGTTGACGCTGTCGGCACCGCCACCGCTGGCCCCGCCGCTGGCCCCTCCACCACCGGCCCCCGAACATGCCGAGAGCGCTGCGGACACCGACAGCACTCCTACGACGACTGGGGTCATTGTCCTTCGCGACATTGCGTTCTCCTCGTTGAGTGGGCAGGCGACCCGCGTCGCCCAAGTGCTCATATGAGCACGGGGTTGCTCGTATGCTCGGGGTGAGTCAACCGCTGTGGTGGGCTCGATGTCAAGGAACCGAGCGACGACACGGCAGTCCGTGTCGACATCGTGATCCGGTGATGACCACCCCGGTTGCTCCACGCGTCCCGTAGATTCGGCGCCGCGGCAGGAGAGACCGGCCGCGCGGACGGCCACGAGGAGGCGGACATGGAGGGTCCCGAGCCCACGAGCGGGCCGGCCCATCTGGTCCTCACGGCCACCGTCGCGCGCCGCTACTACGTCGACGGCCGCTCCAAGGTCGAGATCGCCGACGAGCTGGACATCAGCCGGTTCAAGGTGGCAAGGCTGCTCGAGCAGGCCCTCGCCACAGGCCTGGTGCGCATCGAGATCGGTCACCCGGGCAGTATCGACACCGAGCTGTCGAGCCGGCTGCGCGACCACCTCGCACTGCACACCGCGATCGTCGTCAGGACGGACGAGACCGACCCCGCGGCGCTGCGCCGGCTACTGGGCGAGGCGGCCGGCGAGCTGCTCACCGAGACCGTGGGACGCGACGACGTCCTCGGCTTCGCCTGGGCCCGGGCCGTGGCGAGCACGGTGCCACACCTTGGCGCCATGGCGCCGGCGCCGGTCGTGCAGCTCACCGGTTCGCTGCACCGTGACGACCTGTCGGCGACATCGACCGAGATCGTCCGCGACGTCTCCCGGCTCACCGGCGGGCCCGTGACCTTCTTCTACGCCCCATTCCTGCTACCCGACGAGGACACCGCGCGGACCCTGCGCCGCCAGCCCGAGATCGCCCGGGCCATCGCGAAGTTCGCGTCGGTGACCAAGGCGGTCGTCGGACTGGGC
>JALZBI010000238.1 GCA_030947565.1 Actinomycetota bacterium | reverse complement strand
CACGTGGACCGACCCCCAGATCCGACCCCTGTGGGAGGGCTTGCACGACAAGGGAATCCGTGTCGGTGTTCTCTCCAACACCATCTGGTCCCGTGACTACCACCGCGGCCTCTTCGCGCGCGACGGCGTGCTCGATCTCGTCGACGGCGACGTCTACTCGAGCGAGACGCCCTGGGTGAAGCCAGAGCCGGAGATCTTCCGCGAGGCCGCCCGCCGGATCGACGTCGCGCCCGAGGCGTGCGTCTACGTCGGCGACCGGGGCTACGAGGACGTCCACGGGCCACAGTCGGCCGGGATGCGCGCGATCCTGGTGCCGCACAGTGACATCCCGGCCAGCCAACAGGTGACCCACGACGCCACCCCCGACGCGGTGGCGCACCAGCTGCTCGACGTGCTCGACATCGTCTGCGCCTGGGACCGGTCGGGATGACCGAGGCCTCGATGGACCCGACGCTCCTCACCGTCGTCTTCATCGGGGTCGCGGCGCTCGTCGCGGGCTGGGTCGACGCGGTGGTCGGTGGCGGCGGTCTCGTCCAGCTGCCCGCGCTGCTGCTCGGGTTCCCCTCGGCCACCCCCGCGCAGATCCTCGCGACCAACAAGTTCGGCGCCGTCTTCGGCACGTTCACCAGCTCGGTCACCTACTACCGGCGGGTCCACCCAGACCTGCGAACCGCGTTGCCCATGGCGGCGATCGCGTTCCTCGGCGCCGCCGCGGGGGCGGTTCTGGGGCTGCACATCCCCAAGGCGGCGTTCAGCCCGATCATCCTCGTCTGTCTGGTCGCGGTGGGCGCCTACACGCTGTTCAAGCCCGAGCTCGGCAGGGAGACCGCGCTGCGCTACAGCGGCCACCGGCATACCGCGACGGCGATGGCGACCGGCTTCGTCATCGGCGTCTACGACGGCGCGCTCGGACCCGGCACCGGCTCGTTCCTCGTCTTCACGCTCGTCGGCCTGCTCGGCTACGCGTTCCTCGAGGCCAGCGCCAAGGCCAAGATCGCCAACGTCGCCACCAACCTCGGGGCCCTGCTCGTGTTCGCCCCCGGCGGCCACGTCATGGTCCGCGTCGGGCTGGTAATGGCCGCGTGCAACCTCGTCGGCGGCTACCTCGGGGCCCGGACCGCCGTGCGGCTCGGCAGTGGGTTCGTCCGCACCGTCTTCGTCGTCGTGGTCTCCGCCTTCATCGTCCGACTCTCGCTGCAGCTGCTGGGGGTGTGGGCCTGACGGCCCTCTGTCCTTCACCCTAGGCGTCTCCCGCCAGCTGCCGCGTGAGCTCATCGGGGTCGCGTGCCGGCCGGTCGCAGACGAACCCACGGCAGACATACGCGGCGGGGTGGCCGTCGAGGAGCGGTCGGTCGGCCAGCAGCGGTATGCCCGGGGCGTCGGGCTCGCCTGCGACGAGCACCAGCCCGGGGGAGCGGCTGGCCCGGGCAGCGGCGAGCAGGACACCGGCCTCCGGCCCGCCGCCGACGACGGCCACCTGGAGCGGCCCGGCGGCCAGGGCCTCGCCCACCGACAGCGTCCACCCCGCGAAGCGCGGGTTATGCGCGGCGATCCCGCCGCCCGACCGGAGGGCACCACGGGCGGCATCCAGGTGTCGCGTCGACCCCGTCAGAGCGCCATACGTCACCAGCGCCCCCGCCAGGGCCGCCTCACCGGACGGCTCGGGTCCCTCGCCCGCCGCCCGGGGGCGGGTGAACAGGGCCTCGGCGTCGTCGGCGGTGTCGAAGAACCCGCCGTCGGGGGCCGCGAACCGCGCCATCGCCACCTCGAGGACGGCCCCGGCGGCCGCCAGCCACCGGGCCGACCCGGTCGCCTGGTGCAGGGCCAGCAGACCCTCGGCGAGGTCACCGTGGTCGTCGGCGACAGCGGTCGCCGCGCCGACCCGGCCGTCGCGCGAGGACCGGCGCAGCCGTCCGTCCACGAGGTGCGTGTCGAGGAGGAAGGCGGCGGCGGTCTCAGCGGTGGCCACGTAGCGCGGGACGCCGAGGGTGGCGCCGAGGTCGGCCAGGGCCGCGACCGCCAGCCCGTTCCAGGCGGTCACGACCTTGTCGTCCCGGCTCGGCTGAGGGCGGTCGCGCCGCACGTCGAGGAGCCGGAGGCGTACGCCCGACCACCACGCCGCCTCGTCCGCGTCGCCGGGGTCGGCCGGGAGCTGCAGGGTCGACGCCCCGTGCTCGAAGGTGCCGGAGGCGGTCACCGCCAGGAGCCGGGCGGCCCGCTCGCCGTCCTCGGGACCGAGCGCGTCCACCAGCTGGGCCGGCGTCCACGCATACGTCAGGCCCTCGACCCCGGCCGCGTCGGCGTCCAGGGCGCTGGCGAACCCGCCCTGCGCCGTGCCCAGGTCGTTGATGATGAAATCGGCCGTCTCGCAGGCGATCCAACGCGCCAGAGGGTCACCGGTCGCCAGCCACCAGTGCAGGTAGACCCGGGCGAGCAGGGCGTTGTCGTAGAGCATCTTCTCGAAGTGGGGGACCACCCAGGCGACGTCCACGGCATACCGGGAGAAGCCGCCGGCGAGCTGGTCGTAGATGCCCCCGCGGGCCATCGCTGCGCACGTGCGGTCGACCATGTCCAGGGAGGTGGTGTTGCCCGTCCGCGCGTGGTGGCGCAGGAGGAACTCGAGGACGGTCGAAGGCGGGAACTTCGGTGCCCGGCCGAAACCGCCCCGCGCAGAGTCGAACTGGCCCTGGATCGACGTGGCGGCCGCGTCGAGCCGGTCGGGGGTCAGGGACTCGACGGTGGGGGCTGCCCCGGCCTCGCGCAGCGCCGAGGTGATGTGCGCGCTGCTGGCAAGCACCTCGTCGCGGCGGGTCCGCCAGGCGTCGGACACTGCGTCGAGCACCTGGAGGAGCTGGGCCTTGGGGAAGTAGGTGCCGCAGAAGAACGGGTCGCGGTCGGGCGTCATGAGCACCGTCATCGGCCAACCGCCCTGGCCGGTGAGCGCCGTCGTCGCGGCCATGTAGACGGCGTCGACGTCGGGCCGTTCCTCGCGGTCGACCTTGAGGCTGACGTAGCCGGCGTTGAGGACGCGGGCGACCTCGGCGTCCTCGAACGACTCGTGGGCCATGACGTGGCACCAGTGGCACGCCGAGTAGCCCACGGACAGCAGGACGGGCACGTCCCGGCGGCGGGCCTCCTCGAAGGCGGCCGGCTCCCACTCCCACCAGTCGACAGGGTTGTCGGCGTGCTGCAGGAGGTAGGGGCTGGTGGCGGCGCCGAGGCGGTTGGGCATACGCCACACTCTCAGCCCCTCAGGGTCGGCTGCTCGGCGAGTCGGGAGTCCCCAGGGCGGAAACCGCCCCCCCGCACTCCCGAACCCGGCCCTCAGTCGTTCATGGCCTTGATGAGCGCCACCGCCAGGCTAGCGCCCGAGGACCCGGGCGGTTCGGCCCCCGCGTTGTCGACCGCGCGGACGATGGTCCACGCCTTGGCCCGGTCCTCGTCGATGCCGGCGGCGGCGCAGACGACCTGCAGCCGTCGGCGTACGTTCCATCGGAACGACGGGCCGGTGCCGAGCTCCTCGACCCGGTTCCACAGGACGGGTGCAACCTCGAAGGCGCGGTCGCCGGCCATCGGTTTCGGGTCGATGGCCAGCCACGGCTGCCGGTCGCCGCGCAGGACGTTGGCGTAGTGCAGGTCCGTGTGCAGCAGGGCCACGTCGACTTCGGGGTCGGACCCCAGATCGCCGGCGAGGCGACGGGCCTGGTCGACGAACCGCCGGGGCAGCACGTCGAGGGGCGGCGGCCTCTCGAGCTGGCGGGCGACGTAGGCGCTGAGGGCCGGCGTGCGGGCGATGGCCGGGGCCTGGAGCTGGCTCAGCAGAGAGCCCACCACCTCGCACGCCTCTTCGTCGGGGACGTCGCTCACGTCGGTCGGGTCGAGCTGCTCGAGCACGAGGGCGAAGCGGCGCGGGTCGGCCCGCAGCAGGCGCACCGCGCCGCGGCCGTCCCAATGCCGCAGGGCCAGGTGCTCGCTGACCGCCTCGCGGTGGGGCCACGACACCTTGAGCACCGCCGGTCCGGTCTCGCTCGTGACACTGACGACCACGGCGCAGCGGCCCCAGCCCACCGGGCCGGCCGGGGTCAGCCGCCACTCGTCGAGGAGGTCGCCGAGCAGCCGGGGCAGCCGGCGGAGCCAGTCGGCGCCGGACACGGCATACGCCGAGCGGGGGTCGACGACGTCCGGCGGGTAGGTGCCGACGCGGTCGGCGAAGGGCTGGGGCACCAGTTCGACACGGCTCTGAGGGTCGGTCACGGGTAGACGAGCCCGGGAAACGGCACCGGACCCACGCCCCAGGTCCGGGCGATCGCCGCCGCGTCGACGAGGAACCGGACGAGGGGCACGACGGCCATCGACCCGGCGGGGAGGGGCGTAAGTGGCGCCAGTCCTCCGGCGACCAGGGAGGTGAGCACCAGCGTGGCCAGCCGGGCCGCTGAGTCCGGGTCGGTGACGGGGAACGGCAGGGCGTAGCCGAGCGGGGGGGGCGGGGCCGACGTTCCCGCCAGGGCGACCAGCTCGGCCTCGCGGGCGGTGAGCTGGGTACGCGTGGTCAGGGCCTTGGCCCGCTGGTCACCGGACGACTGAGCGGCGACCACGACCAGGGCGTAGCCCGCCGCGCGGGTGTCGTCGAGCAGCGGGAGCGCGGCCGCCGTCGGGAGGGGGTCGGTGGCAGGCCAGGCCACCGGGGTGCCGAGCTGGTCGGAGGCCGTGGCGCAGGCCGCGACGACTGCGACGAGGACGGCGCGGTCGGCCGCGGTGACCGGGGGG
>JALZBI010000237.1 GCA_030947565.1 Actinomycetota bacterium | reverse complement strand
ACGCCAGCCCGTCGCCGCCGTCGCCGCCCAGGCCGACCCCCGGTCCACCGCGAAGGCGATGCTGGCCGGCTACGGCTGGGCCGCGTCCCAGTTCAGCTGCCTGGACTCGCTCTGGACCAAGGAGAGCTCGTGGAACGTCACGGCGACCAACGCGTCGTCCGGGGCATACGGCATACCCCAGTCGCTGCCGGCCACGAAGATGGCCACGGCGGGGGCCGACTACCGCACCAACCCGGCGACCCAGATCACGTGGGGCCTGACCTACATCAAGGCCAGCTACGGCAGCCCGTGCAGCGCGTGGGCGCACTCGCAGGCCGTCAACTGGTACTGAGCCACCGACTGCTCCGCTAGAGCTTGCGCAGGGCCACCCGGGTCACCCCGTGGTGACGGCCCTTCGAGAGCACCAGGGTGGCCCGGGACCGCGTCGGCAGGATGTTCTCGACGAGGTTGGGGCCGTTGATCTCCCGCCAGATGTGCGCCGCGGTGGCCCGCGCCTCCTCGTCGGAGAGCCCGGCGAACCGGTGGAAGAACGACTCCGGGTCGGCGAAGGCGGTCTGGCGCAGCTGAAGGAACCGGTCGACGTACCAGAGCTCGATGTCCGCGGCGTCGGCGTCGACATAGATCGAGAAGTCGAAGTAGTCACTGACCGCGACGCCGAGCGTCCCGTCGTAGCGCGCACCCGGCGGCTGCAGGACGTTGATGCCCTCGACGATGAGGATGTCGGGGCTGCGGACGATGATGTGCTCGTCGGGCAGGACGTCGTAGGTCAGGTGCGAGTAGACCGGCGCCGAGACCTCGGGCACTCCCGACTTGACGTCGGCGACGAACGTCATGAGCGCCCGCCGGTCGTAGGACTCGGGGAACCCCTTGCGGGTGGACAGGCCGCGGGCCTCGAGCTCGGCGTTGGAGAAGAGGAACCCGTCGGTCGTGACCAGCTGCACCTGAGGGGTGTTCGGCCAGCGGGACAGCATCTCGCGCAGGATGCGTGAGGTGGTCGACTTCCCGACCGCCACCGAGCCGGCCACCCCGATGACGAACGGCGTCCGGGGCGGGCTCTCGCCGAGGAACTCGCTCGTCACCCCGTGCAGCTCGTCGACGGCGCCGACGTAGTAGTTGAGCAACCGCGAGACGGGCAGGTAGACCTCCTCGACCTCGCTGAGGTCGAGGGGCTCGCCGAGGCCCTGGATGTGGGCGATGTCATCGGCGGTGAGGTTCATCGGATGGTTCTCCCGCAGTCGCGACCACGCGGCCCGGTCGAGGACGACGTAGGGCGACGGCACTCCGCCCCGGGGGGTCGTCAGCTGCTCGGTGGCCTCGCTCATGACGGCACAGTCTGGCGTATGCGCCACCGCACGACGGCCCCCGTTAGGCTCGACATCATGTGCGGCATCGTCGGATACGTCGGCCCCCACGTCGACGGCACGGCGCTCGACGTCGTCATGGAGGGTCTGGCCCGCCTGGAGTACCGCGGCTACGACTCGGCGGGGGTCGCCCTGGTGGACACCACCGACGGGCCCAGCCGGGTCGCCACGGAGAAGCGCGCCGGGAAGCTCGCGAACCTGCGGGGCGCTCTCGACGCGCACCCGTTGCCGCCCTCGAACACGGCTATCGGGCATACCCGCTGGGCGACGCACGGCGGCCCGACGGACAACAACGCCCACCCCCATCGCGGGGGCGCCGACGGCCGGCTGGCGCTGATCCACAACGGCATCATCGAGAACTTCCACAGCCTCAAGGCCAAGCTCGTCGACGACGGGGTGCACTTCTCCTCCGAGACCGACACCGAGGTCGCGGCGCACCTCGTCGCCCGGGCGTACGACGAGACCCACGACCTCACGGAGGCCATGCGGCTGACCGCGCTCGACCTCGACGGCGCCTTCACCCTGCTGGCCGTGCACGCCGACGCCCCGGGGGTGGTCGTCGGGGCCCGGCGCAACAGCCCGCTCGTCGTGGGGCTCGGCGACGGCGAGAACTTCCTGGGCTCCGACGTCGCGGCCTTCATCGGGCACACCCGAGAGGCGCTCGAGCTCGGCCAGGACCAGATCGTCACCATCACGCCCGACGACGTGGCGGTCATCGGCTTCCACGGCCGGCCGGTCGAGGCCAAGCCCTTCCACGTCGACTGGGACGCCGCCGCCGCCGAGAAGGGCGGCTACCCCAACTTCATGACCAAGGAGATCTACGAGCAGCCGCACGCCGTGGCCGACACCCTCCTCGGCCGCACCGACCAGGCCGGCCGGCTCGTGCTCGACGAGCTGCGGATCTCCGAGACCGCCCTGCGCCACGTCGACAAGATCGTCGTCGTCGCGTGCGGCACGGCGTCCTACGCCGGGATGATCGCCAAGTACGCCATCGAGCACTGGACCCGCCTACCCGTCGAGGTCGAGCTGGCCCACGAGTTCCGCTACCGCGACCCGGTCATCGACGAGCGGACGCTCGTCGTCTCCATCAGCCAGTCGGGCGAGACCATGGACACGCTGATGGCGGTCAAGCACGCCCGCGAGCTCGGAGCGCTGACGGTGTCGATCTGCAACACCCACGGCTCGACCATCCCGCGCGAGTCCGACGCGGTGCTCTACACCCACGCCGGCCCCGAGGTCGCCGTCGCGTCGACCAAGGCGTTCCTCGCCCAGATCACGGCGACCTACATCCTCGGCCTCTACCTCGCCCAGCTGCGCGGCGGCGACTCCGCCGACCAGGCCCGCGCGGTCATGGCCGAGCTGCACGGCATCCCCGACAAGATCCAGACCGTGCTCGACTCGATGGACCGGGTGCGCGAGATCGCCCGGTTCATGGCCGACACCCGCGCGGTGCTGTTCCTCGGCCGGCACGTGGGCTACCCGGTGGCTCTCGAGGGCGCCCTGAAGCTCAAGGAGCTGGCCTACATCCACGCCGAGGGGTTCGCCGCGGGCGAGCTGAAGCACGGCCCGATCGCCCTCATCGAGCCCGGCCAGCCGGTGTTCGTCGTCGTGCCGTCGCCGTCGACCGCCCACGGGCTGCACGGCAAGGTCGTCTCCAACATCCAGGAGATCCGGGCCCGGGGGGCTCGCACCATCGTCATCGCCGAAGAGGGCGACGAGGACGTGGTCCCGTTCGCCGACGAGGTGATCCGGGTGCCGGCCTGCTCGACCCTGCTCGCCCCGCTGCTCACCGTCGTGCCGCTGCAGGTCTTCGCGAGCGAGCTGGCCGCGGCCAAGGGCCTCGACGTCGACCAGCCGCGCAACCTCGCCAAGTCGGTCACGGTCGAGTGACGGCGAGCTGTCCGGTCACGGCCGCCCCGTGATCGTCGGCGTGGGCATCGACGTCGTCGACATCGACCGGTTCGGTGCGACATTGGAGCGCACCCCGGCCCTGCGTGAGCGGCTGTTCACGCCGACCGAGCGTGGCCTCGGGCTGGCGTCGCTCGCCGCCCGGTTCGCCGCCAAGGAGGCGCTGGCCAAGTCGCTCGGCGCCCCGGCCGGCCTGCACTGGAGCGACGCCACGGTGGTCAAGGACGACGCCGGCCGCCCCGTCCTCGAGGTCACCGGTACGGTCGCCCAGCGGGCCGCGGACCTCGGCGTGGGCGCGTTCCACGTGTCCCTGTCCCACGACGCCGGCATCGCGTCGGCCGTCGTCATCGCTGAACGGTGAGGTGAGCTCGTGATCGAGGCGTATGCCGTCGCGGACGTCCGCGCGGCCGAGCAGGCCACGATGGCCGGGCTCCCGGACGGCGAGCTCATGGCCCGCGCGTCCGCCGGGCTGGCCGCCGTCGTGGCGGCCCGGCTGGCCGAACGGGAGGGCACTCGGGTCGTCGCCCTCGTGGGCCCGGGCAACAACGGCGGCGACGCGCTGTATGCCGTCGCCGACCTCGCCGCGCGCGGCATCACCACGGCGGCGGTGCACAGCGCCGAGGCGCACCCCGGCGGGCTCACCGCGGCGCGGGCCGCCGGTGTCGCCCTCGCCGACGGGTCGCAGGACGGCTGGGCGGACCTCGTCCGGGAGGCGGACGTCGTCGTCGACGGCATCGTCGGCATCGGAGGCCGCCCCGGCCTCTCCGGCGACGCCCTGGCCTGGGTCGACGCGGTGCCGGAGGACGCCTTCGTCATCGCGGTCGACCTGCCGAGCGGGGCCGACCCGGCGGGGGAGCAGGGACTCTCGGACGCCGTCTTCGCCGACGAGACGGTCACCTTCGGCGCGCCCAAGCCCGTGCACCTCATGCCGGGCACCGAGCCCGCCGTCGGCCGGCTCACCGTCATCGACATCGGGCTCGACCCCGCCGTGCGCCAGGGGGCATACCGGCCGGTGGTCGAGCGACTGACCTTCGACGACGTCCGCCGGCTGTGGCCGGTGCCGGACGCCAGCTCGGACAAGTACTCGCGGGGGGTCGTCGGCATCGTCGCCGGGACGCCGACCTATCCGGGCGCGGCCGTGCTCAGCGTGCTCGGGTGTCTCGGTGCCGGACCCGGGATGGTCCGCTACCTGGGCCACCCCGACGTCCAGTGGCTCGTCCACCAGGCCGCGCCCGAGGTCGTCACGGCTGCGGGCCGCGTGCAGGCGTGGGTGCTCGGCTCGGGTTTCGACCCGACCAGCCGGGCCAAGGGGGTGGCCGAACAGCGGCGGCACGTCGAGGAGGCGCTGGCGAGCGACCGGCCGGCGGTCGTCGACGCGGGCGCCCTGGAGATGCTCGACCGGCGCGAGGCCCCCACCCTGCTGACGCCGCACGCCGGTGAGCTGGCCCGCCTGCTGACCCGGCTGGGCGCCGGCCCGGACGGACCGGGTGAGGTGACCCGG
>JALZBI010000236.1 GCA_030947565.1 Actinomycetota bacterium | reverse complement strand
GTCAGTCAGCGGCGGGTGCGACCCGTCGGGCCGCCGGTAGCGCACGACGACCCGGCGGCCGACCGGTGCCGGCTCCGACGCCTGACCCGGTCCCGCCGCTGGTTCCGACTCTGGTTCCGACTCTGGCGGGGTCATCGGTCTCCAGACGGCGCGGACGGGGTGGACGGGGTGGACGGGGTGGACGGGGTTGACGGGGAGGACGGGGTGGACGGGGTGGACGGGGTGAACGGGGTGAACGGTGCGCGGGGCCGGTCGGCGCCTGCGGGCCAGTGGCCCCTGCGCCCGCAGCAGGTGGGGACTCGGCATACTAGGCGGTGAAATCCCCGCCCCGCAGAAGGACCGGTCTCCCATGACCTACGTGATCGCCCAGCCGTGTGTCGACCTGAAGGACAAAGCCTGTATCGAGGAATGCCCGGTCGACTGCATCTACGAGGGTGAGCGCTCGCTCTACATCCACCCTGACGAGTGCGTCGACTGCGGCGCGTGCGAGCCGGTCTGCCCGGTCGAGGCGATCTACTACGAGGACGACGTCCCCGAGCAGTGGACCGAGTACTACAAGGCCAACGTCGAGTTCTTCGACGACCTCGGCAGCCCCGGTGGTGCCGCCAAGATGGGGGTCATCGCCAAGGACCACCCGATCATCTCGGCCCTGCCGCCCCAAGAGCACGACGAGTGAGGGCGGCGCTCCCCGACTTCCCCTGGGACACCCTCGCTCCCTACAAGGCCCGCGCCCAGGACCACCCTGACGGCATCGTCGACCTCTCCGTCGGGACCCCGGTCGACCCGACGCCCCGGCTGGTGCAGGACGCGTTGGCCGCGGCCGCCGACGCTCACGGCTACCCGCAGACGTGGGGCACCCCCGACCTGCGGGAGGGGGTGGCCGCGTGGTTCGCGCGCCGGCGTGGTGTGCCCGACGTCGACCCCGACGGTGTGCTGCCCACCGTCGGCAGCAAGGAGCTCGTGGCCTGGCTGCCGACGCTGCTCGGCCTGGGCGCCGGCGACGTCGTCGGCATACCGGCCGTCGCCTACCCCACCTACGACGTCGGCGCTCGGCTGGCCGCAGCGACGCCCGTCGTCGTCGAGGGCCTCACCGCCTTCGGCCCGCAGACCACGGCCACCCGGCCTCGGCTGCTGTGGGTCAACAGCCCCAGCAACCCCACCGGACGCGTGCTCGGCGTCGCGCACCTCACCAAGGTCGTGGCCTGGGCTCGGGCCAACGACGTGGTCGTCGCCTCCGACGAGTGCTACGCGGAGCTGGGCTGGACCCCTGACGGTGACGTGCCGAGCATCCTCGACCCGCGAGTGTGCGGCGGGAGCCACGAGGGGCTGCTGGCGGTCTACTCGCTGTCCAAGCAGTCCAACCTCGCCGGCTACCGGGCGGCGTTCGTCGCCGGTGACGTGGCCCTGGTACGGCAGCTGCTCGAGGTCCGCAAGCACGCCGGGATGATCGTGCCGTGGCCGGTCCAGCGGGCCATGCTCGCCGCCCTCGGCGACGACGAGCACGTGGCCGAGCAGAAGGCGAGGTATGCCGCGCGGCGCACCTCGCTCCTCGACACCGTCGGGCGGGCCGGGTTCCGCGTCGACGCGTCGGAGGCGGGGCTCTACCTGTGGTGCACCCGCGACAGGGCCCACGGCGAAGCTGGGGAGGACGCATGGGCGAGCGTCGCCTGGCTGGCCGAGCGCGGGGTGCTGGTGGCGCCCGGGGCGTTCTACGGGGCAGCCGGCGCACAGCACGTGCGGGTGGCGCTGACGGCGACCGACGAACGGGTCGCGGCGGCGTCGGCTCGCTGGTGACAGGGCGGGGCACACGGTCACAGCGGCTGTCATAGCGCTCTTCTGGTTGCGCCAACAGCCCACAGGCCGCTTCGACAGCCGCTACGACGATGGCTGGAGGGCCCACACCGGACCCTGCCCCATGAAGGGGCGTGGCCCACCCTGCGGTAGCGTCGCCGTACGCGTCGTTGCCCCGCCGACCGGCCGCGGATCGGCGCCTGAGGAGGAACCACATGACGACCCACGTAGCCGAGGCCACGCTCACCGTCGACGACAAGAGCCTCACCCTTCCCGGGGTACCAGCCACCGACGGCGCCGACGCGATCAGCGTGTCCTCACTGCTCAAGGAGACCGGCACCGTCACCTACGACGCCGGCTTCGTCAACACCGCGTCGTGCAAGAGCGCCATCACCTACATCGACGGCGATGCTGGCATCCTGCGCTACCGCGGCTACCCGATCGAGCAGCTCGCGGAGAAGTCCTCCTTCGTCGAGGTCTCCTACCTGCTGATCTACGGCGAGCTGCCGACGCAGACCGAGCTGGCCGAGTTCGAGGACCGGATCCGCCGGCACACGATGCTCCACGAGGACCTCAAGGCCTTCTTCGGCGGCTTCCCCCGGGACGCGCACCCGATGCCGGTGCTCTCGTCGGCCGTGTCCGCGCTGTCGACCTTCTACCAGGACAGCCTCGACCCCTTCAACAAGGAGCAGGTCGAGCTGTCGACGGTGCGGCTCATGGCCAAGCTGCCGACCATTGCGGCCTACGCCCACAAGAAGTCGGTCGGCCAGCCGTTCCTCTACCCCGACAACTCGCTGTCGCTCACCGAGAACTTCCTGCGGATGACGTTCGGCTTCCCCGCCGAGCCCTACGAGCTCGACCCGACGCTGGTCAAGGCGCTCGACCTGCTGTTCATCCTGCACGCCGACCACGAGCAGAACTGCTCGACCTCGACGGTGCGGATGGTCGGCAGCGCCCAGGCCAACCTGTTCGCGTCGGTGTCGGCCGGCATCAACGCCCTGTTCGGCCCGCTGCACGGCGGCGCCAACCAGGCCGTGCTCGAGATGCTCGGCAAGGTCCAGCGGGCCGACTACGACGTCGACACCTTCATGACCAAGGTCAAGAACAAGGAGCAGGGCGTCCGGCTCATGGGCTTCGGCCACCGGGTCTACAAGAACTACGACCCGCGCGCCGCGATCATCAAGAAGACCGCCGACGAGATCATCAGCAAGCTCGGCGGCGACGACGAGCTCCTCGACATCGCCAAGCGCCTCGAGGAGATCGCCCTCTCGGACGACTACTTCGTGGAACGCAAGCTCTACCCCAACGTCGACTTCTACACCGGCCTGATCTACAAGGCGATGGGCTTCCCCGACAAGATGTTCACCGTGCTCTTCGCGATCGGCCGGCTGCCCGGCTGGATCGCGCAGTGGCGCGAGATGATCGAGGACCCGGAGACCAAGATCGGCCGCCCGCGGCAGGTCTACACCGGGGCCACCGAGCGCGACTACCTCGCGCTCGGCCACCGCTGACGGCGACCTGACCCGGATGGGGAGCGCAGCACTCGGGGTTCCGAGCGCCGCGCTTCCCACGTCAGCCTCGGCGTGCGCCGGTCAGCCAGGGCGTGCGCCCGTGGTGTCGACCTGAGCCTGACCCCGCCGACCGTAGGCGCGCACGATCGGACTGTAGCTGAGGCCGTGCAGGACGACGCTCGCCAGCACGGTGATGACCATGACCTCTCCGACCAGCCCGTTCGTCGGCGCGGGCAGGTTGATGTAGGCCAGCAGCCCGAAGACGATCGACGCCAGCCCGCGGGGGCCGACCCAGCCGAGGAACAGCCGGTCGACCCGGGGAACATCCGTCCGCACGAGCGACAGCATGACGGGCAGCACGCGGGCCACGGAGATGACGAGCAGGGCGTAGACGGCGATGGCGATGGTCGTGCCGTCGAAGAGGGTCTCGGTGATGAGCCGCCCGAAGATGAACCAGATGAACAGGCCTAGCAGGGTGCCCGTGTCCTCAGCGAAGTGCAGGGCGTCCGCGGGGAGGTGCCGGGTCGCCGGCGCGAACAGGATCCCGGCCACGAAGGCGGCCACGAAGCCGTTTCCGTTGACGACGTTCGCCAGCCCGTAGGCGATGATCGGCAGAGCCAGGACCGCGAGCCGCAGCGCCGACGGCTGGGTCCATTCCCACGCATACGCCCGCTTGAGCAGCCAGCCGGCGGGCCAGCCGACCGCGACGCCGACGACGACGGCCCCGACCAGAGCGGGCACCGCCGACAGCAGCGCGCCCAGGTCGGGAGACTCCCCCTCGCGGGTGGGAGCGGCCGCGAGGCAGAACAGGAAGATCGGAGCAACGGCGCCGTCGTTGTAGCCGCTCTCGACGTTGAGCAGGTGACGCAGCCAGCCGGGTACGCGCCGGTCGCGAACCACGGCGACGGCAGGGGCGAGGTCGGTCGGCATGACGACGGTCGCCATGACCGCCAGCAGCCAGACGTTCTCGGCGGGGAAGACGATCGCTCCGACGAGCACCGCGACGACCAGGGACAGCGGGAGGGCGATGAGCAACAGGCGGAGGGTGAGCTTGGGGCGTGCGCCCAACATCCCGCCCCGCACCTCGGTGGCGTCCACGAAGAGCAGAACCGCAAGCACGACCTCGACCGCCCGCTCCACGGATGCCGTGTCGAGGTCGATGGTGAAGACGGGGTTGGCGCCGGCCGTGAGCACCGTCCCCGCGACAACCATGGCGATCGGTGCCGTGACACTCCACTTGGCCAGCCGTCCGGCGACCAGCCCCCAGGCCAGCAGGATCACCATGATCGCGACCAGGGCGAGCACGTCGACCTCCGAGGGTGGGAGCCAGCGGGTCGGTCCGGCGGCCTGCCTCGCAAATCTACGGCCGTGTCCGCCCGGGCGGAAGCAGACCCGCCTCCATAGACTCAGGTGTGACCAGCCCGGCCTCCCCGCCCGCCTCCTCGTCGGACTCCAACCCCGACAACGGTCTCGACAACGGTCCCGACG
>JALZBI010000235.1 GCA_030947565.1 Actinomycetota bacterium | reverse complement strand
CCGCGGCAGTCCAGGAAGCCGAGCGGGTGAAGCTGCGCCGCATCCTGCTTCTCAACGCCGCCGCTGACGTGGGCTATGTGGTCACCGGGGCCGTGCTGGCTCGCGACTCGAGACCCCGGGTCGCCGGTTCCGGCGTCGCCATCGTCATCCAGGGCGCGTTCCTGCTGGTGCACGACAGCGTGCATGCCGTCGGCGCGCAGCCGGGTGCGGCTAGCGTGCGGGAGACGTAGCGGACGCCTGCCGTCCGGGTCCGTCACTACGCTGCCGGTCATGGCCATCGCTCGATTCCCCAGCCTTGTCGTCGACTGTCCCGACCCCGTGACCTTGGCCACCTTCTACGGCGCCCTGCTGGACTGGCCGGTCACGACCTGGGAGGGCGGCGCGCGGATCCGGGCCGACTACGGCGACAGCATCGGGTTCCACCCCGTTGACGCCTATGCGCCGCCGCAGTGGCCTGGCCAGGACCGCCCTCAGCAGATGCACATCGACGTGATGGTGGACGACCTGGACACTGCGGAGGCGGCCGCCCTGAAGCTCGGAGCGACCACGCACGAGCACCAGCCGGGCACCACCTTCCGCGTGCTCCTCGACCCGGCCGGTCACCCATTCTGCCTCTGCGTCGACGCCTCGAGCTCGACGGACCTCGACGTCGCGGCTAAGACGACGTAGGATCCGCGGTCTGAGGTCTTCGACGGCTCCCCTTGCGCCGGTAGCCTCAGGCGTGGTTGCTCGTCGACGACGGGGCGTCGTCCTGGTCGATACAGGGTTGCAGCCGGACGCCGAGCCCATCGCCCGCGCGCTCCACGACATCGGCGCCCGTTGGCCGGACCTGACCGATGTCGTCCTGACCCACGCGCACCCCGACCACTGCGGTGCACTGACGAAGGTCACTCTCTGGCGCCGGCCGCAGTCGTGGGGGCGGGGCGGGTGATTCGTCTTTCCTTTGCGCCCCGCGGAGGACGGGACGACGATCAGGGGCCTTCGAGTCGTCGCGACCCCGGGCCACACCCCGGCCACGTGTCGCTCTTCGACGAGACCTCGCGGGTCATGTTCACGCGGGACGCAGTCGCCAGCGCAGGTGCCGGCTCACGATCGGTCCCGAGCCCTTCATCGCCGACCGGGCCCTCGCCATCCGTTTGCTGAAGCGGCTCGCCGACCTGCACGCCTACTGCATGGTCTTCAGCCGCGGAGATGAGGTCGACCGGCCGGCTGATGCGCTCAGCCAGTTCGTCCGGGTATGCGGGTCATAGGGCTGGGTGTCGGGCAGCTCGTCGAGTTCGTCTAGGGATAAACCGGATTGGCCTCGGTGGCTTGTCGGTGGTCGCGTCGATCGTTGTCGGTATGCAGGCAGGGATGTGGGGGTGTGGCGAGGAGCTGGTCGCTGCCCTCTCCGCGGTCACGGGTGTGTTGGAGGACCTGCCGGTGACGGTGTGCCGGTTAGGTAGCGGCGATCTGGATCAGGTGTTGGGGGCGGTGGACCGGTTGGCGGCGGTGGCGGCGGCGGCCCGGTTCACGGTGACGTCGGAGGCGGACCAGCGGGGTGATATCCGGTGTTCGGCGTCGGGGACGGTACGCCAGTGGGTCACCGACCGGTGCCCAAGCCTGGAGGTCCGTGACGCGGGGGTGCTGGCGAAGGCGGTGACCCGGTTGAACACCCCCGCCCTGGAACCGGTTCGGGTGGCGGTCGCCGGTGGCCGATTGTCGGTGCCGGCCGGGATCGTCGTCGCGGCCGAGCTGGCGGACCTGATGCCGCTGCTGCAGCCGGGTACGGACGGGTCGGTGTTGAACGGGCTGGTCGAGGTGGGTGCCCGGTTCGGGGGTGACGGGGTCCGCGGCCTAAGGGACCTGATGCTCGCCACGTACGGGCACGGTCAGGTCATCCAGGATCAGCAGGACCGACGGTCCGGGCTGACGAACCTGTCGTGCGGGTCGGACATCGGCGGCGGGATCACCGAGTACCGGATGCGGCTGACGCCGGAGTCGAGGGCGGTGGTCGAGGCAGCGATCAACACCCTGTCCGCGCCCCACCCGGTCGGGATGCTCGACGGACCCGCCGGGACCATCAGGACCATCGCCCCGCAGGCGCCGGGTGACACCCGGACGGTGGAGCAGCGCCGCGGCGACGCCCTTGTCGACGTGTGTCGCCGCGCCGTCGCCCTCGGCCTCGCCGCCACCGCTACGGCCGGTCCGGGTGTGGCTTCGGTTCAGACGGCCGCCGCCGGCGGACCAGCTGACCCAGGTGACCCAGGTGACCCGGGTGCAGCGGTTATGTCGCCCGGGTCGCTGTCTGTCACGCCGTTGGGGGTCAAGGCGACCGTTTTGGTGACCATCGGCTACGACGACCTGGTCACCCGCCTTCGGCCCGGGACGCTGCTCGGTGGGATGACTGCCGGGACGGCCCTCGGCGCCGAGACGATCAAGACGCTGGCCTGCGACGCCGGGATCATCCCCGTCCTGCTCGGCAGCAACGGGCAGGTCCTCCAGCTCGGCTCGACCACCCGGGCGTTCACCCAGAGCCAGACCAAAGCACTCTGGCTACGGGACCGGCACTGCACCTACCCCGGCTGCCGCACCCCCGCGACGTGGTGTGACGCCCACCACATCCGCCATTGGGCCGACGGCGGCCCCACCGACCTGTCCAACGGGACATTGTTGTGCAACCGGCACCACCACGTCGTGCACCGCGACCGGATCACCGCACAGATCACCCTCGACGGTGTCGAATGGAACAACACCCCCGGCAGCTACGACCGCGCCCACGACGCCCAAGCCCGGGAACCCCCCGAAGACCCGGCTCGCGCTCTGGATCACCCACCCGACGACCCGCCCCCTCCTGCGGCGTGACCGGGGCGATGACTCGACCGACGGTCGATGTGCGGCTGTCCACATAGGCTCGGCAAGTGCCTCTGACTGCCCGCTTTCCCGGCACGTGTCGATCGTGCCGCCAGCCCATCGCCGTCGGCGAGGAGATCAGCGACTCGGGAGAGACCGGAGGCCTTCGGTGGACGCATGTGACGTGTTCGGCCGACGGCCCCGCCGAGCTCTTTGCGTTGGACGACGAGTCATCGTCCGGTGAGCTGTCGGCCAAGGCCACCCGCACGGCCAAGGCCACCCGCACGGCCACGGCCACGGCCACGGCCACGACGGCGAAGGGTGCTGCGGCTATCGCCACGCAGGGCACTGGATCATCAGCAGGAAGGGCGACGGCGCGAGCGACGGGGGGGGCTGACGCGCAGGCTACGACCGTGACCACGGACAAACTCGAGGTCTGGACCGACGGAGCCTGTTCGGGAAACCCCGGCCCCGGTGGGTGGGCCTGGGCAACCCGGGACGGCCGCCAGGGGTCTGGTGGAGCCGGGCATACGACCAACCAGCGGATGGAGATCCAGGCCGCCGCCGAAGCCGTAACCACCCTGACGGAGCGCCCGCTCGTCGTCGTCAGCGACTCGACCTACGTCGTCAACTGCTTCCGGGACGGCTGGTGGAAGGGCTGGCTGGCTCGCGGGTGGACGAACAGCCAGAAGAAGCCAGTCGCCAACCGTGACCTGTGGGAGCCGCTGATCGCGGCGTACCAGCAGGGGGGTGTCTCGTTCCGCTGGGTGAAGGGCCATTCCGGCGACGAGATGAACGACCTCGTCGACCGGCTCGCCGTGGCCGCCGGACAGCAGCAACGGGCGTGACGACGCCCCGTTGACGACCCGCCGCTGACCACCCCCTGGGGCTAGTCGGAACCGCCTGCCGCTAGCCCGACCTCCAACGCCGCGATGATCTTGGGGCGCAGGTCGGTGGCCGCAATGACCTCGTCGACCGACCCGACCTGCACGGCGCGGTGGATGTTGTGCACACCGTCGAACTCCGCCGCCACCTGACCGAGCTTCTCCGAACGCACCGCTGACCGCACCTCGGCCGCCGCGGCAATCAGGGCGGCCCGGTCGGACGCACTCGCCCCGGTCACCGCGTCCTCGGCTTCCTTGACCCGCGGGTCGCTCTGGGTGCGCGCGTTGACATCGCCCGCGAACACCACGGCAGCCGCGGGCGCTCCGCCGATCACCGACGCGAAGGACCCCTCCACCGCGAGCACGGTCATCCTCGGGTTGAGGGCCTTGGAGAAGACGACGAATGCCCCGCCGTGGTAGCGGGAGATGACACAGAAGACGATCGGCCCGTCGAAGTTGACGATGGCCCGCCCGATCTCCGCGCCGTACTCCAGCTGCAGCCCGCGCATCGAGTCGGGTGAGCCGTCGAAGCCCGACAGGTTGGCCAGCACCACCAGGGGCCGGTTGCCGCTGGCCGCGTTGATCGCCCGAGCGGCCTTCTTCGACGAGCGTGGGAACAGCGTGCCGGACGTGTAGACGTCGGGGCCGTCGGTGGGCGGGAACCCTCGTCTCGGCACGGACTTGCTCTCGATTCCCAACAACAGCACGGGGAACCCACCGAGGTGGGCGTCCTGGACGACAGCCGTCTCGGCGTCGGCCATGCCCGCCCACCGCTCGAGCGTGGGATGGTCCTGGTCGGCCACCGCCCGCATGAGTGTGCGGATGTCGAACGCCTTCTTGCGGTCCGGGTTCGTAGCGGGCGAGAAGATGTCGCCGACCGTCGTGAAGTCGCTGCCCACCAGCGCGTGAGGGAAGGTCGTGACGTCACGGTCAGCCGGGTCGCTCGTCGACGCCCGCCGCGGGCCACGCTCACCTGGGGCCACGTAGGTGTGGTCGTAGTGGGCCATCAGGATCGCCAGAGCAGCGCCGAGGTCCGGCGCCCAGTACTGCGCCTGGCCGTTCGGGCCCATGACCCGGTCGTAGCCGCCGATGCCGAAGTTGT
>JALZBI010000234.1 GCA_030947565.1 Actinomycetota bacterium | reverse complement strand
AGCCGTGGTCAGTGGTCTCGGTGGCCGCCTTGAGACCTTGGATGCTGTTGGTCCCGCGGACGAAGTTCGCGCCGGACGCGAGGTTGACCGCGCTGATGACCTGCGGGTTGCCGAAGGTCGGACCGATGAGGACGTGCCGGTCGCCGGCCTCCAGGCTCGTATCGCCGTTCTTGGGCTGCGCCGTCCCGAACTCGAAGCTGACGCTGTCGCCCTTGAACAGCTGGGAGGTGTCCCCGGCGTGGGTCTGCGTGTGGGTGGCGTCGGTGACGTCGACGACGAGATACAGCGCCTGGTCGTCCCAGGCGAGGGCCCACGTGCCCTTGAGGTTCGGCTGGGCGCCGAAGATGACGACATTGCTGTCGAAGGTCGTCGCCGAGGTCGGCCAGTCCTCGACGCTGCCGTCGATGGTGAGTCCCGTCGTCAGGTGCGTCGCCGCGATCCGCGGACCCGTGAGGGTCGAGGTGCTCGCCAGGACAGGGGCGTCGGTCCCGTCGGCCTTGGGCGGCAGCGTCGAGCCGTACCAGGCCAGCCCGCCGAAAGCCAGCAGCCCGACGGCGGTGACGGCGGCGACGATGAGCCCTACGCGACGCCCCGGACCGGGCGGCGACACGTAGCGTGGCGGGGCAGGCTGCGGAGGTTGGGGTGGCCGCGGATAGCCTTGGTATGCGTCGGGCGGGCGTGGCGGCTGCGGGGCCGGAGCGGCGGCGGGCGGGATGGGTTCCGTGACAGGAGCAGGTGTGCGCTCCGAGGCCGGCACCGGCACCGGCACCGGCACCAGCACCGGCTTGACGACGGGCGCCTCCAGCTCGTCCTCGACCGGCGGTGGCGTCGGTATCGCGGTCACCTCGGGCTGGGCCACGATGTGGTCGAAGACCCGGCCGTCGGGCGCGCGGAGGAAGAGCACCGGTGTCGCCCACTCGGCGGCATAGTCGGCGAGCAGGGCCTTGCGTGCGCTCGTCACGGCTTGGTCCACGGGTAGGCCGTCGGCGAGAGACCCGTAGAACTCGCCGGTGAACGCGGTGGCGGCGCCGTCGGAGATGGGGAACTGCATGGCGACCACGGCGGTGCAGTCCTGCTGCACGAGTCCCTGCGCCATGCCGCTGAAGGGGTCGGTCGCGTCGACCCGGGCCGACTGGCAGGCGTTGAGCAGCACGAGCCGCAGCGGGTCGTGGTCGCGCAGATAGGGGCCGAGGACGGTCGGGCTGACCTTGGCGCTGCGACCGTAGCGGTCGGTGAAGTAGATGACGCCGTCCTGGACCTGCTCGTCGTAGTCGCCGTGCCCGATGAAGTGCAGGATGTGGACATCGTTGTGTCGCAACCATGTTCCCAAGGCGGCCATGGTGGGGGCCGGCAGCCGGTCGACCTTGACCAACCCCTCCCCCACCCGGGCCGCCATGGCGTCCTGCACGCGACGCCACTCGTCCTCGACGTCGAGCTGTGGCAGGTCGGTGGGGGACGAGATGACGACGAGGATGCGCAGCGCACCGTCGACGACGAGCGGTCGTGGCGGTTGCGGGACCTCCAGGTAGCGGACGACCGGTGTGCGTTCGGACTGCGCGAGATAGCTGTTGGTGCGCCGGTCGTACAGCAGCTCCCACGGCAGCCCGGCGATGGACGGGGCGTCGGTCAGACGCAATCGGAGCCGGAGGCCGTCGCCGTCGTCCCGCGCCGCGTCCTGGGAACGGGACCAGGCGAGCATGACGTCCTCCGAGAAGACAGTCTCGAACAGCGGCCCGCCGAGGGCCAGCGACGCCTGGCTGGCCGGGTCGGCGCCGGCTCGACGGGTGCCGCTACGGCCGGGGTCGAGCTTGAGCAGCAGGTTCTCCAGCTGGGTCGCGTCGAACGGGAGCCGGAACGTCGCGGTCGGGCTCTCGCCGAGGGGACACGCGGTCACGCGGGCACGGAACGACCCGGCCCCCTCCGCCTCGAGGAGGAGGTCGAAGTTCTGATAGGTCCGTGAGGCCACGACTGGCCCTTTCGCAACGTCCGGTATTACCCAGGTGGGAGCCGCGAGATGCGGCGATGATACCGCCGGGCGCCGCCGTCGCGCCCCGGGTCACGCCGATCCGTGCAGGTTTACACCCCCTCGCGGGGGAGTGACCTTTCACGGGCCGCCCGAGCGGACGCGGGAATCCGCTTCGGCGAGCCCTATCGGACGCCTGCTGCCATCCACGAGAATGACCGGCACGAGCGGTCCAGGTGCTGCGGTGGGTCCAGGTATCGCCGTCCCGTTCGACACCTCCTTGAAGGACATGGGCCGTATGCCGGGTGTGGACGCATGGTGCGCGCTGGCCGACGAGGTCGTCGCGCTCGGCGACGACGCGCTGCGCCGGCAGACCCAGGACGCCTTGGTCTGGCTCGGTCTCACCGCGACCGAGCGGCGGGGGCTTTCCGACACCATTCGCGGGCGCGAGGACCCGGCGGGTGAGCTGCTCGCCTTCGTGGCCGCGTGGTCGCGGGCGGAGCAGCCCGACCAGCGCCCGACCCTGGACGCGTCCACAGCCGAGATGGACGCAGCGCTCGATGTGTCCAGCGCCGTGCTGTCCGGGCCGCCTGACACCCTCGCCGTGCGACTCGGCCGCGTGCCGCGCGACGTGCTCGCCCACCTCCCGGCTGACGCCGCCGGTTCCCTGGTGTCGGGGCTGGTCGGGGCGTCTTTCACCCTTCTAGAACAGGACCCCCGCACCGCCGCACTCCAGACTGTGGTCGACGTGACGACGAACGTGGAGCTGGACCGACTGCCGGTCGACGCGGTCATCGCCGTCGTGATGCGGTCGGAGTCTTCGGAAGCCGACCGAGAGTCCGTGGCCCTGCTGCTGTCCCGCACGGCGCCCAGCCGGTTGGTGTCGGGAGTGCTCGACGCCCTGCGCGCCGGCCTCGACCCGTCGGCGGTCGTGGCTCTGCTCGCCCGCGCCGCAGAGCTCCGGGCCACGAGGCGGTCGGCCATGGTCCGCCAAGGCCACCCACCGCGTCCCTCGTCTGTGGACCCAGGAACCGCGCCTCCATCACCTCCCCCATCGCCGTCTCCGCCAGCACCCCCTCCGTCACCCACCCCCGGTGAGCCACGCGAGCTGGAACCAACCCACTGGCGCGGGATTCCGCCGCAGCCGCCCACCACCGTGATGCGGACCGCATACCCCCGCATCGACATCGATGCCCATCGCGACGCCCGACCGGACGTCGTGGTCATCGACCAGCCGTTCGACGTCACCATCGGGTTGGCCAAATACCAGGACGCCGGGATCACCCAGACCGGTGGCATGAGCTTCCTGGCCGGGGCGGCCACCGACCTCGAGCTGGTGCTTGTCTACGACCCGGGATCCCTGAGCCCGCAGGGGAGTACGCGCATACCGCTCACCGTCACCGATGCGGACCCTTACCCCAGCGCGACCGTCTCCTTCGTCGCGCAGTACCGCCCCGACCTGCCGGCCGAGCGGAGGCTCGGGGTGCACTACCTACGCGACGGCCAGGTCGTCGGGATCGCCTGGCGCACCTTCGTCGCCGTGCCTTACGAGAAGGACGTGACGACCGCGCCGACGCCCCAGGTGGGGCCGGACGTGCTGCTCGACCTCGAACCCCTGCTCGGCGTCGACCTACCCGACCTCATCCTCACCATCAGCGCCTCCGACGGGGCGGCGACCGGCGAGTTCGTCTGGACCGCCTACGCCGGCGCTTCGGACGTGACCGTGCCGGATGCCCCCCGGGTGTCGCGGCTCGACTCCGACCTGCAGGGGTTCGTCACCGAGATCCGGCAGGCGGTCGCCTCCTCGTCCGGTGGCTACGCCGACTACCTCTCGCTGGCGGGCAAGGCGCGCCGGATGGGTCGCGCGGTCCCGGATGGCATCCAGTCCGTGGTGCGTGCGGCCGTCGAGGACACCAGCCGCAGCGAGGCTCCGACGATCCTGCTGCTCACCGAGGAGCTGACCCTGCCCTGGGAGCTCACCGTGCTCGACCCACCACTGACGACGACCTGGGGAGGGATCTCCCCGTTCCTCGGCGCGCACGCGGCGATCGCCCGATGGCCCCTGACGGAGCACCAGCCGCGCCCGACACCGCGGGCCGCGGTGACGGTGAAGCGGGCGGCGGTCCTCACCGCCGACTACGCCGGGGTGATGGGGTGGGGCAAGCTCGACCACGCGGTCGCCGAGGCGGCCGAGATCGCCGCGCTGTTCGCGCCGCCCGCGGTGACCGTGCGGCCGTCGCTGCACGATGTCCTCGGGATGCTCCGGGGCACGCCGCCCGCGGATGTGGTGCACGTCGCGTTGCACGGGCAGTTCGACGCCAAGGGGGCGCAGGAGGGCCTCGTCCTGCTCGGCACCGACCAGACCGGCGCGCTGACCAACCGAGCCCAGTTCCTCACACCCGACCAGGTCGAGAACGGCCGCCTCGACGCTGGCCCGTTCGTGTTCCTGAACGCCTGTCAGGTGGCGTCCGACGAGCGGGTGCTCGGCGACTACGGCGGGTTCGCGTCGACCCTGCTGCGGATCGGCGCCACCGGCGTCGTCGCCCCGCTCTGGAACGTCGACGACGACATCGCGGCCCAGTTCGCACGGGACTTTTACGCAGCGACGTGGACCGCTTCGGGCACAGGGGGTTCGGCGAAACCGGTGTCCGCGGCCGAGGCCGTGCGCGCCATCCGCGCGCGTTACACGGAGTCGGCGGCCGAGGCCGGCACCCCCGGGGTCACCGCCACCCTCATCGCGTTCCAGGTGTTCGGCCATCCCCGGCTCCGCCTCGACCGGGCGAACGCCTGACCCACCACCCCCACCGCCTGGACCCATCCACCTGGAGCCAACCACCTGGACCCAACCACCTGGACC
>JALZBI010000233.1 GCA_030947565.1 Actinomycetota bacterium | reverse complement strand
ATCGTCGGCCACCTCGCTGCGTCCACGAGCCACCGGCCCCGGGCTTGCCCCCGCCAGAGGTCACCTCTGGTCGTTGCCCCCGCCAAAGGTCACCTCTGGTCGTTGCCCCCGCCAAAGGTCACCTCTGGTCGTTGCCCCCGCCAAAGGTCACCTCTGGTCACTTCGACGAAGCCGAGTGGTCACCTTGGGTCCTGCCGGGCGCCTCCCAGCGACCAAAGGTCACCTTTGGCGGGTCAGGCGCGGGTCAGGCGCGGGTCGGGCGAGGCGCAGGGTTGCGTATGCGGGCGGGGCAGGCGCGCGTAATGCGGGCGGGTCAGGCCAACGTATGCAGCGCCTCCAGGACGGTGTCCGGCACGAGACCGTGGACATCGCCGCCGTGGGCGGCGACCTCCTTGACCAGAGAGCTCGACACGTGCTCGAACCGGGGGTCGCCGGGCAGGAACACGGTCTCGATGCCTGTCATGTGCCGGTTCATCAGGGCCATGGGCAGCTCGTAGGCGAAGTCCGTGCCGCCGCGCAGCCCCTTGACGATCGCGCCGGCCCCCAGCTCCCGGCAGACGTCGACGAGCAGGCGGTCGGCGAACGTCTCGATGCGCACCCCCTCGACGCCGGCGAGGGCGACGGTCAGCAGCCGGGCCCGCTCGGTGACCGGGAAGGCGCCCTCCTTGGCCGGGTTGTAGAGCACCGCGATGACGACCTCGTCGAACAGGGCAGCCGCCCGGGTGATGACGTCGACGTGCCCGTTGGTCACCGGGTCGTAGGACCCCGGGCACACGGCGCGACGGACACCAGGAGCGCGGCTCACCGCGTCAACGTACCAACGCGGGCGCGCCGGCTCCGGCGCACCGGGCCCATCGCTCAGGCCACCTCGTCCGTGGCCGGGGCGTCGGCGAACCAGATTCGCGTCTCCCCGTAGCGCCGCTCCCCCGCTGCCACCAGCCCGGCCGGCCAGCGGGGTTCTGGGCTGCGCGACGACCGCTCGACGACGACGAGGGCGTCGGGCGCCAGCCACCCGTGCGCGGTGAGCAGCGCGAGCACGTCGGCGAGCGCGTCCTCCCTGAGGTCGTAGGGCGGGTCGAGCAGCACGAGATCCATCCGGTCGACGCCCCGGGCGCCCGGCCCCCCGAGCAGGACACGCTCGACGGTGTCCTCGCCGACGACGACGCCGGGCAGGGCGACGACGGCCGCGTTGCCGCGCACGACCTTCGCCGCGCCGCGGTCGGACTCCACGAGCAGCACGGAGGAGGCGCCCCGGCTGGCCGCTTCCAGACCAAGGGCACCCGACCCGGCGTACAGGTCGAGCACCCGCGCGCCCGCCAGCACGTCGAGGTGCTCCAGCCGGGAGAACAGGGCCTCGCGGACCCGGTCCGACGTCGGGCGGGTGGAAGCACCGGCCGGCGTCTGCAGGCGGCGGCCGCCCGCGACCCCGCTGATGACCCGGGTCACCGGCTCACCCCCGCTCCAGGTATGCCGCCTGGTCCTCGTCGAGTCGGGCAGCCACCCGTGCGGCGAGGTCGGGGTGCTCGGCCAGGGTGGGGTCGGCGGCAACCAGCGCCGCGGCGTCGTCGCGGGCATCAGCGATGACCTGCTCGTCACCGGGGTTGCCCATCCGCAGGAAGCGCACCGACGACCCACGACCACTCTGACGGGCACCGAGCACGTCGCCCTCCCGGCGCAGCTCGAGGTCGCGGCGGGCCAGCACGAACCCATCGGTCGTGGCGGCCACGGCGTCGAGCCGCTCCCGTGCCGAGGATCCCTCCTCGACCTCGCTGAGCAGCAGACACAGGCCCGGCGCCGACCCACGCCCGACCCGGCCGCGCAGCTGGTGCAGCTGCGAGATGCCGAACCGGTCGGCGTCCATGACGACCATGACCGAGGCGTTGGGCACGTCGACCCCGACCTCGATGACCGTCGTCGACACGAGCACGTCGATGTCACCGGCCGCGAAGGCCCGCATCGTCGCCTCCTTGGTGTCAGGGTCGAGGCGGCCGTGCAGCACCTCCAGGCGCAGCCCGGCGAGCGCAGGTTCGGCCCGGAGCCGCTCGAGCATCGCGTAGACGCCGGTCAGCTCACGCGGTGGGCCCTCGGAGTCACCGTCGGTGGGCTCCAGCTCGAGGTCGGGCTCCGGATCCGTCTCCGCGAGGGTGCCCACCGGACGGGCCGCGGCGCCGCCGGGCGTACCGGCCTCCTCGGGGTCGCCGATCTTGGGGCAGACGACGTAGGCCTGATAGCCCTTCCCGACCTCCTCGGCGATGCGTTCCCAGGTGCGCTGCACCCACGCCGGCTTGGACACCTCGACGACGTGGGTGCTGATCGGCGAGCGCCCCTTCGGCAGCTCGCGCAGCGTCGACGTCTCCATGTCGCCGAACACCGTCATGGCGACGGTGCGCGGGATCGGCGTCGCCGTCATGACGAGCAGGTGGGGCGGCGTCGACCCCTTCTCGCGCAGGGCATCTCGCTGTTCCACCCCGAACCGGTGCTGCTCGTCGACGACGACGAGCGCGAGGTCGTGGAAGGCGACCTTCTCCTGGATGAGGGCGTGGGTGCCGACGACGAGGGCGGCGTCGCCGGTGACCGTGTCGTTGAGCGCCCGGCGGCGGGCCGCGCTGGACTGGCTGCCGGTCAGCAGGGCCACGCGGGTGCCGATGGTGCTGCCGCCGAGCAGCCCGCCCTCGGCCAGGTCGCCGAGCATCGTGGTGATCGAGCGGTGGTGCTGGGCCGCGAGCACCTCCGTCGGCGCGAGAAGCGCCGCCTGCCCGCCGGCATCGACGACCGCCAGCATCGCGCGGAGGGCGACGACGGTCTTGCCGGAGCCGACCTCGCCCTGGAGCAGCCGGTGCATCGGCCGGCTCCGGGCCAGCTCGGTCGCCAGCACCGCCCCGACCTCCTGCTGCCCCGCCGTCAGCTCGAAGGGCAGCCGCTCGTCGAACGCTGCGAGCAGGCCCCCGGGCCGCGGCACCCGCGCCGTGGCCTCCAGCGCCTCGATGCTCTTGCGCCGCTGGGCGAGGATCGCCTGCAGCACGAACGCCTCGTCGTAGCGCAGCCGGTCGATGCCCTCTTCCGGGTCGTCGTCGACGCGGGGGCGGTGCACCCGTTCGAGGGCCTCGCGGCGACCCAACAGCCGCCGGCGCCGACGGATGTCCTCGGTCAGCGGCTCCCGCACGTCCTCGACCGAGTCGAGGGCGACCTCGACCATGCTGCGGATCTTCAGCGAGCTGACGGTGCCGGTCTCGGAGTAGACGGGGATCGCGTGGTCCCGGTACGCCTCGAGGCGGCCGCCGCCGGAGCCCTCGAGCTCGACCTCCCAGCCGTCCTCGCTGCGGCCGAGGATGTCGTACTCCGGGTGGGTCAGCTGCCACCGGTCGCGGAAGCGGGACACCGCACCGACGAAGATCCCCACGGCGCCGGGGACGAGCTTGTGCTCGTGACCCCACGCCTTGAAGAAGGTGAGATCGAGCTCGCGGTGCCCGTCGGTGAGGGTCGCCATGAGCATCTTCTGGCGCGGGTTGCGCTTCATGGGCATGGTGCGGGCGGAGCGCACCTGGGCGACGACGAGGATGGTCTGCCCCTCCTTCAGCGCCGACATGTCGGTCAGGGTGCGGGTGGAGACATAGCTGCGGGGCACGAACTCCAGGAGGTCGCCGACGGTGCGCAGGCCCTTGTTCTTGGTCAGCAACGCGGCGGCCTTGGGCCCGGCCACCTTGGCGACCGCCGAGTCCTCGGTCAGCAACGCCATCACTCGACCCCCAGCAGCAGTGGGTACAGGGGCTGCCCGCCGTAGAGCTGGGTGACCTCGACCTCGCGCCGGCGCTCGCGGACATGACGGGCGACGTCGTCCCCGAGCGCGGGGGTGGCGTCCTCGCCTGCGACGACCGTCAGCAGCTCGCCGCCGCCGGCCAGCAGCCGCTCGACGACCTGGACGCTCACCTGGGTGAGGTCGTCACCGACGATGACGATGTCGCCGTCCACGACACCGAGCACGTCACCGGCCCGGCACGGCCCGCCGGACGTCAAGGCGTCGCGGATGGCGACGGTCACCGCGCCGTTGCGGGTCGCGACCGCGGCACTCGTCATGGCCAATACGTTGTCGGCCAGCGACCGGTCGGGGTCGTAGACCGCGAGCGCGGCGATGCCCTGCACCGCGGTGCGGGCCGGCACCACCCGCAGGTCGACCCCCTCCTCAGCGGCCACCTGCACGGCGGCGTTGGCCGCGAGCAGGGTGTCGCCGTCGTTCGGCAGCAGGATGACCGACCCGGCGCCGCTGGCCCGGACCGCTTCGAGGAACTGGCCGGCCGAGGCCCGTCGCCGGGGCCCGCTCGGCACCACGTGGGCGCCCGCCGAGCGGAACGCCCCCGCCAGGCCCTCCCCGGCCGCGCACGTGACGACGGCCTGGACGTCGGCGTCCGGTCCGGCCGGGGGCCGGTCACGGAAGTGGGTCACCCTGATCCGGTGCGGGCGGCCGGCCGCGATGCCGGCCTCGATGGCCGCACCGACGTCGTCGACGTGCACGTGGACGTTGAAGAGGTCACCGCGACCGACCACCAGCGCCGAGTCGCCCAGCGCGTCGAGGCGGTGCCTGAGCCGGTCCACCCCCTCCGGGGTCGCGTCGGCGAGCAGGTACATGACCTCGTAGGCCGGTCCGTCCGGCCCGAGGTCGTCCGGGTCGCGGGAGCCCGACACCGGGTGGGCCGCCGGCGGGGCGGTCGGCGGGGGGATGCCGTGCGAGCCAGCCGGGCCGTGGCGACGGCGCAGCGGGTCCTCGCCACCCAGCAGGGCGCCCGCCGCGTCTCCTGTGACGACCCGTTCCAGGGCCTCCAGGAG
>JALZBI010000036.1 GCA_030947565.1 Actinomycetota bacterium | reverse complement strand
GCCATGGGCTGCTGCCGGACCCGGGACCCCCGTGCAGGCATACGGCAGGCTTGCCGTCCGGATTGCCGCGGACCTCCCAGTGCAGCTGCTGTCCGTCGCCGACGTCGAGCATCCCGGACACGTGCGCTTCGGGCGGGTCGTACACGGTCGCCGAGGCTACGCCTCGGTCGCGGTGCCCCAGGGGACGACGAAGGGCCCGACCAGGTGGGTCGAGCCCTTCGGTGCGGCGGTGAGCTGGCGGTGAGCCGAGACGGACGCAGCGCCCGTCCCGGTCAGCGCCGGGACATCACTTGAGGGTGACGGTCGCGCCGGCCGCCTCGAGCTGGTCCTTCGCCTTGTCCGCGGCGGCCTTGTCGACCTTCTCGAGGACCGCCTTGGGGGCGCCGTCGACGAGGTCCTTGGCCTCCTTGAGGCCCAGGCTCGTGAGCGTGCGGACCTCCTTGATGACCTGGATCTTCTTGTCACCGGCGGCCTCGAGGATGACGTCGAACTCGTCCTGCTCCTCGACCACGGGGGCGTCCTGCGGACCGGCACCGCCGGCGGCCGCGACGGCCACCGGAGCGGCCGCGGTGACCCCGAAGGTGTCCTCGAACTGCTTCACGAACTCCGAGAGCTCGATGAGGGTCATCTCCTTGAAAGCGTCAAGGAGCTCGTCGCTGCTGAGCTTCGCCATGGTGGCGTTCCTTCCTGTTCCTGCCGTGAGTGGCTGTGGTTGTGGTGGTGAGCAGACTCCGACCGGCCGGGTGGCCGGATGGACTCAGCTCGCGTCGCCACCCGCGGCGACGTCCTGGGGGGTGTCGGTGGCGTCCGCCTCGTCCTGCTGGGTGACGGCATCCTGAGCATCGCCGGGCGCCGACGACGCACCGCCTTCGGCCTCGACCTTGGCCCGGTACGCCTCGATGAGGCGGGCGCTCTGGGACAGGGGCGCGGCGAAGAGGTAGACCGCCTTGCTGAGCGACGCGTTCATGGCGCCGGCCAGCTTGGCGAGAAGCACCTCGCGGGACTCGAGGTCCGCGAGCTTGGTGATCTCCGCTGCCGTCAGGGTCTTGCCGTCGAGGACGCCGCCCTTGATGACGAGCAGGGGGTTGGCCTTAGCGAAGTCGCGCAGGCTCTTGGCTGCCTCCACCGGGTCACCGGACACGAAGGCGATCGCCGACGGGCCGACGAACTGACCGTCGAAGGCCGTGACTCCGGCCTCCTTCGCGGCCAGCTCGGTCAGCGTGTTCTTGACGATGGCGAAGGTGGCGTGTCCACGAAGCGCGGTGCGCAGCTGGCTCAGCTGCTTCACGGTCAGGCCGCGGTACTCCGTCAGCACTGCCGCACCCGAGCCGCGGAACTGGTCCGTGAGCTCGGCGATGGCCGCTGACTTCGAAGCGGTGGCCATGTGGGCCCTCCTTTGCGTTGCGTGGCAACCGCACGGGGGTCCGTACACAGATGAGGCCCCGGCGCAGGCGCACGGGGCGGAGGGCATACGCGGGGTATGCGGCTCGTTCGTGGCCTGCGCAGGTCGCCGCACCGGGTGCGGACCTTGGGTCTGACGTCCGATCCCCAAGACGGGGAGCGGGCGCCGGACGACCGGCGGTCTGTGGTCAGCAGCCAGGGTACGCGGGCGCACCGGTCCGGGTCAAAACGCGCCGACCAGCGGCGCGACGTGGGGTCGCCGGTCCGCTCGCAGCGTCGCTGGTAGCGGCAGTCGGGTCGTGGGGACGACCCGGCGGCCGCTACGGATGGCGCTGTGACCCGCGTCAGCCCGTCAGCGCGCGGGCTGGACGACCATCGCGGAGCCGCCGCCGCGGCGTACCGTCTCGGCGGCCGCCTGGAACTGGGCTCCCCCGAGCGGGTGGATCGCGGTGACCGCGCCGATCTCGGCCGTGGCTTTGAGGAGGTGACCGAGGGCCGTCAAGGTGGTGCCGGTTGCGGTGGCCGCGATGGCTGGCTCGACATCCTCCGACTTGCCATTGCGTGAGGACAGGCGGGGCGCCGCGATGGCGTCGACCAGCGGCAGCCCGCGATCGAGGTAGCCGAGGATCGTCTGGCTGACCGACGTGATGATCGTCGCGCCGCCGGGCGAGCCGACGGTGAGATAGGGCGACCCGTCCTTGAGGATGATCGTCGGGCTCATCGACGAGCGCGGCCGCTTGCCCGGGCCGGGCAGGTTGGGGTCGGTGACGCCGGGGGTGAGCGGGGCGAAGTTGAAGTCGGTCAGCTCGTTGTTGAGCAGGAAGCCGTAGCCCGGGACGGTGATGCCCGATCCGCCGGTCTGCTCGATGGTCAGCGTGTAGGACGCCACGTTGCCCCACTTGTCAGCGGTGACCAGGTGCGTCGTCGACTGGCCCTCGTAGGGCTGGCCCTGCCGGGCGCCGGGCTGGGGGCACGAGGTGTAGGAGCCGTCGGGGCTGCCGAACGGGATGGGCCGGATCTGAGCGTGGTCGGGGTTAAAGAGGCAGGCCCGCTCGTCGGCGAACGCCTGGCTGGTCAGCTCACCGACGGGGACGCCGGCCACGTCCCCCACGTAGCGGTTGCGGTCGGCGAACGCGGTCGCCGAGGCCTCGGAGAACCAGTGCAGGTAGTTCGCCTCATCCAGGCTCTTGAGGGTCTTACCGGTGCGGGCCTCGTAGGACTCGACGAGGTTGAGGATCTCGGCCACCGCGATGCCCCCGGAGCTCGGGACCGGCATACCGAAGACGTCGTAGCCCCGGTAGCGGGAGGTGATGGGGGCCTTGTCGAGGGCCTCGTAGGCCTTGAGGTCGGCCAGGGTGAGCTGCCCGCCCATGACGCTGACCCCCGGCGCTGTCGTCGGCCTGCGCGCCTCGTCGACGATCGCCTCGCCGAGCTTGCCGCCGTAGAGCCAGCCGGTCCCGCGCGCCCCCAGCTGGAGGTAGGTCTTGGCCAGATCGATGTTGCGGAAGGTGGACCCGACCGCCGGTGGTGCTCCACCCGGGAGGAACAGGTCGGCGGAGGCGGGGAACGTCGCGAAGCGCTCCGCGTTGGCGGCGGTCTGGTCATGGAAGGTCTGGTCGACGGTGAAGCCCTGGATGGCGAGCCGGGCTGCGGGCGAGAGCAGCTGGGAGAGCCGCCACGTGCCGAACTCGTTGGCCGCCTTGGCCCAGAGGGCCGGGGTCCCCGGCGTGCCGACCGAGAGACCGGAGGTGACGACGGTGTCGAAGCTCATGGGTGTGCCGTCGGCGTTGAGGAAGGACCTCTCGGTGAAGGTCTGTGGCGCGGTCTCGCGGCCGTCGATCGTCGACACCTTCTTGGTCTTGGCGTCGTAGTAGACGAGGAACCCACCGCCGCCGATGCCCGCGCTGTAGGGCTCGGTCACCCCGAGGGCGGCCGCCGTAGCGATCGCTGCGTCGGCGGCGTTGCCACCACGCGTGAGGACGTCGATGCCGACCTGGCTGGCGTCGCGGTCGACGGTCGAGACGGCCCCGCCGCCTCCGACCATCAGCGGCACTTTCGGGAGGTCGGTCGGCCGGCCGTGCCAGCCCCGGTCGGCCGAGGCCGGGGCGGCGCTCGCCAGGGCGAGGGCGGAGATGGCGACGGCCCCGGCGACGATGCGCGGGGCCAGTCGGGTCGGTGGACGGCGACGGTGGCGGCTCATGGGCTGAAACTAGCGCCGCGCACCCACAGGTGGGGCACAGCGGGCGGTCCGATTTTCGTCAGCAGCCGGTCAGCCTGGGGTCAGGACCGCCTGACGGCCGGCCTGACCCGAACACGAGCAGCACAGCGCACGGGATGAGCCACGACACAGCGCCCGGAACCAGATTGGTTGCGGGCGCTGTGTGGTCGACGGGGACGAGCCTCAGGCGGTCGCGACCGCGCTGTCCTCGACGAGCAGGTTGCGGGTGCGCCGGTAGTCGAGCGGGATGCCGGGGCCCATCGTCGTGGCCATCGTGGCCTTCTCGATGTAGTGGCCCTTCGACGAGCTGGGCTTGAGGCGCAGGACCTCTTCGAGCGCGGCCGCGTAGTTCTCGACGAGTGACGTCTCATCGAACGAGACCTTGCCGATGATGAAGTGGAGGTTGGCGTGCTTGTCGACGCGGAACTCGATCTTCCCGCCCTTGATGTCCGTGACCGCCTTGGCGACGTCCATCGTCACCGTGCCGGTCTTGGGGTTGGGCATCAGGCCGCGGGGGCCGAGGACCTTGCCGAGCCGGCCGACCTTGCCCATCATGTCGGGCGTGGCGACGACGGCGTCGAAGTCGAGCCAGCCGCCGGAGACCTTCTCGATCATGTCGTCGGACCCGACGTAGTCGGCCCCGACGTCACGAGCCGCCTGGGCGCGGTCGCCGTTGGCGAACACGAGGACCCGGGCGGTCTTGCCGGTGCCGTGCGGGAGGTTGACCGTGCCGCGGACCATCTGGTCGGACTTGCGCGGGTCGACGCCGAGGCGCATGGCGACCTCGACGGTGGCGTCGTACTTGGTCAGGCTGGTGCCCTTGGCCAGCCGGACGGCCTCGAGCGGGCTGTAGACCTTGCCGGCCTCGAGCTTCTCGGCGGCGGCGTTGTAAGCCTTGCTGCGCTTCATGATGCTGCTCCTCTGGTGGGGATGTGGAGTTGTGGTCGTCTGGACCAGCGCTGGTCCTGCCACACACCCGCATACGTCTGTATGCGAGTCGGTATGCGGGTGGACCGGCCTCAGTAGCCGGGGGTGGTGATGCCCATCGACCGGGCGGTGCCGGCGATGATCTTCGCGGCAGCCTCGACGTCGTTGGCGTTGAGGTCCTCCATCTTCTGCTCGGCGATCGAGCGGACCTGGTCGGCGGTGAGGGTGGCGACCTTGGTCTTGTGCGGCTCCCCGGAACCCTTGGGGACGCCTGCGGCCTTCTTGATCAGCTCGGCCGCCGGCGGGGTCTTGGTGACGAAGGTGAACGAGCGGTCCTCGTAGACGGTGATCTCGACGGGGATGACGTTGCCCCGCTGGGACTCCGTCGCGGCGTTGTACGCCTTGACGAACTCCATGATGTTGACGCCATGCTGGCCGAGGGCCGGGCCGACGGGGGGCGCGGGGGTGGCCGCACCGGCGTTGATCTGCAGCTTGATGAAGCCGGAGATCCGCTTCTTCTTGGGGGGCATGAGGTGTCACTTTCCTGTGGTGATGGGCCGACGCCGAGGGGCGATGACCCGGTTGCCTGACCTCACCCGGGGGTCCGGGCAAGGTGAACGCCGGTCAGATCTTGGCGACCTGACCGAAGGACAGCTCGACCGGGGTCTCCCGGCCGAAGATGGAGACGAGCACCTTGAGCTTCTGGGTGTCGGCGTTGATCTCAGAGATCGTCGCGGGCAGGGTCTCGAACGGGCCCTCCATGACGGTGACCGACTCGCCCACCTGGAAGTCCACGACCTGGACCTCCTTGGGCCGGCCCGCCCCGCCGCCGGTGCCACCGGCGCCGCCACCCGAAGAGGGCGTCTCGAGGTCGGGGGCCAGCATGGTGAACACCTCGTCGAGGCTGAGCGGGACGGGCTGGTGGGCGTTGCCCACGAAGCCCGTGACGCCCGGGGTGTGCCGTACGGCGCCCCATGACTGGTCGGTGAGGTCCATCCGGACCAGGACGTAGCCGGGCATCCGCACCCGGGAGACGAGCTTCTTCTGACCGTTCTTGATCTCGGTGACCTCTTCCATGGGCACCTCGATCTCGAAGATGTAGTTCTCCATGTTGAGCGAGGAGATCCGCGTCTCGAGGTTGGTCTTGACCCGCTTCTCGTAGCCGGCGTAGGAGTGCACGACGTACCAGTCGCCGTCCTTCATGCGCAGCTGCCGCTTGTATTCGGCGACGGGGTCGGCCGGGGCCTCGGAGGTCGCGTCGGACTCTTCGGCGGTCGGGGCGGTCGCGTCGTCGATGTAGCCGGGGGCGTCCGGGTCGATCGTGTGGACCGTCTCTGCGGAGCCCGGCAGCCCGGCAAACGTCTCGAGCGGCGCGTCGGAGATCCCGTGCTCGCCGGCCGCCTGGGCCTGGGCGTCGCCCTGGAGGTCGTTCTCGAGGTCGATGTCGTGCGTCGTGGTGTCGTCGGACACGCTGATGCCTGCTTCCTTCAGGTGAGCGGGGGACGCGCTGCGGTGAGCGGGTCGGGCTCGGTGGTCATGCTGTCGGTGATGCGGTCAACCCGCCAGGGCGAGCAGGACGAGCCGGTGGAACACGAAGTCGAGGGCCGCCACGATCCCCATGATGACGAGGACGAAGACGATGACGACGACGGTGTAGTTGAGCAGCTCCTTGCCGGTGGGCCGCACGACCTTCCGCAGCTCGTCGAGGATCTGGCTGACGAACAGGCCCAGCGACTGGAACAGCCGGCTGACGGGGTTGCCCCCCTGTGCTCGGCGGCGTCCGGCTCGGCCAGAGCTGCCAGAGCTGCCGGAGTCGCGGGAACCGCGCGACTCTGCACTCGCTTCGGTCGCCATGCCCGCTCTCCTCACTGCTTCGTCATGCCTTCATCGATGGCCCTGACGGCCACCGCCGCCGGGCCCTGGGTCGTTCCCTACGTTCCGCAGGGCAGGAGGGACTCGAACCCCCAACCGCCGGTTTTGGAGACCGGTGCTCTACCAATTGAGCCACTGCCCTACGCGGACCTCGGCCGGGTCGGGTCCGCGGGCGGCTGGCGGCAGGCATGCCGAAGCATGGCGGCTGACGACCACCGAGAAGACATCATACGGGACCGCGCGGGGCAGGCGCGAACCCGCTGGAACGCCCTCGGGCCGGAGGCGACGGCGGTGGGAGGATGCTCGCGTGAGCACCTCGTCCGCCGCGCCGTCTGCCGTCCGCACCCCTCTCGCCGACCGGTCGAGCGCCGAGCTGGCGGCTTTCCTGGACGAACGACGGGAGGAGTATGCCGCGCTGGTGGCCCGCGGGCTGTCGCTGGACCTCACCCGCGGCAAGCCGTCGGTCGCGCAGCTCGACCTCTCGAACGACCTCCTGCACCTACCGACCACCACGAGGGACCGGGCCGGCGCCGATGTACGCAACTACGGCGTCCTCGACGGGCTGCCCGAGCTGCGGGAGCTGTTCGCCGAGCTGCTCTGGGTGGAGCCGGAACAGGTCGTCTGTGGTGGCAACTCCAGCCTGACGATGATGTGGGAGACCCTGGTCGACCTGCTGCTCCACGGAGCACCGGAGTCCCCGCAGCCGTGGTCGCAGGAGGAGACGGTGCGCTTCGTCTGCCCCTCGCCCGGCTATGACCGGCACTTCACCATGCTGCAGGAGTTCGGCATCGAGATGCTGACCGTGCCGATGACCGTCGACGGTCCCGACATCGCCGCCGTCGAGGCGCTCGTCCGTGACGACCCGAGCGTCAAGGGCATCTGGATCGTGCCGACCTACGCGAACCCCACCGGCGCCGTGGTCTCGCAGGAGATCGCGGCGGCTCTGGTGTCCATGCCCACGGCGGCCCCCGACTTCCGGATCTTCTGGGACAACGCGTACGCCTTCCACCACCTCACCGAGGAGGAGGCCAAGAGCGCCGACGTGCTGACCCTCGCCGCCGCCTCAGGGAATCCCAACCGGCCGATCGTGTTCGCCTCGACGTCGAAGATCACGTATGCCGGTGCCGGGGTCGCGGTGCTGGCCGCCTCGGTGGAGAACAAGACGTGGTTCCTCAAGCACCTGGCGCTGGCGTCGATCGGTCCGGACAAGGTCAACCACCTGCGGCACGTGCAGTTCTTCCGTTCGGCTCAGGGCGTGCGGGACCACATGCGCAAGCACCGCGAGATCCTCGCCCCGAAGTTCGCGGCGGTCGACGCGGCGCTGACCTCGGCCCTCGAGGGGCTCGGCGTGGCCGAGTGGACTCGGCCCACGGGTGGGTACTTCGTCAGCCTGGACGCCCTCGACGGCACCGCCTCGCGGGTCATCCTGCTCGCCAAGGAGGCGGGGATCGCGCTCACCCCGGCGGGCGCGGCGTTCCCCTACGGCCGGGACCCCCGCGACCGCAACATCCGGCTGGCGCCGTCGTTCCCGGTGCTCACCGACGTCGAGACCGCGATGTCCGGGGTCGCGACGTGCGTGGCGCTGGCCGCCGCCGAGAAGCTGGCCTTCGGCGTCTGACTGGCGCCGGTCCGAAGTTTCTACCTCCGTTGCGCCGCTTGACTCAGCGTCAAGCGGGTTGACGCAGGGTGCAACGGGTGTCAACCAGCTCGACGCTGAGTCAAGTGGCTGAATGGCTTAGGGACTGAGGGGCTGGCGGGCTGGCGGGGGGGCTGAGGGGCTGAGTGGCTGCTGGCTGAGTGGCTGGATACGTGGCGGGGCTGGTCGACCCGGGTTCGGGGGTCGCCCGGGGCGGGGGCGCGGGCCGCCCTGTGGCCGCGTGACAGAGTGACGGGCATGAGCGACGAGAGTTACAGCGGCGAGGAGATGAACACCGACATCGGCAGCTTCTCGGTGGACGACGAAGACCAGCTGCAGAGCGGGGACACTCTTGAGGATCCGGACGTGGACTCGCCGGACGACGTGCTCGACGCGGGCTACTCCCCTCCGGACCGCGCCCGCGGTTCGCTCGCCTTCGGCACCACGGCCTGGGAGCAGTCCCAGGAGGAGACTATCGAGCAGCGCATCACGCAGGAGATCCCCGACCCCGACAGCGCCTACGGGGCACCGGACAACGAGTCGGGGCTGGACGAGCCCGAGATGCTTGGTGGCGACGACCCCGACGCCATCCCCGTGGACGACGACTTCGTGAGTGACTCGGGAGCGCGCGCCGGCCGGCTCGTGGCCCCCGACCAGGGCACGGGCGAGGACGTGGACCAGGACCAGTTCGCCGCAGATGTCGGCATCGACGGCGCCGGAGCCTCCGCCGAGGAGGCGGCCATGCATATCGCCTCCGACGAGCCCGGTGACGAGGCCCTCGGCACCGACGATGTCGCCGCCCGTGGAGCGGCGGACGCCGGCCCGCTCAGCGAGGCCGCCGCCGACGCCATCCGTGACGAGGACGAGACCAACGAGCTGGACTCGCTCCGGTCGGCGAACGACGACAGCTGACCACCGCTGACCACCGCTGACCACTCTGCCGACCGCTGCCAGCCGCGGACGACCGCTGACCACCGCTGCCGACCGCTGCCAGCCGCGGACGACCGCTGACGACGGCCGGAAGTCCTGACCTGAGCGCTCAGCCGCCGCCCCGGGGACCGATGTCCACGCGGCGGCGGAGTTCGGCCACACCCGCCGGTCCGTCAGGCAGGTCCCACCAGCTCTCCACCCACCAGGTGGCACCGGCGTCGGCCCACGGCTGCGGCGAACCGTGCACCGAGCCGAAGCCGCCATGGCTGTCGCCCTCGACGACGACGTCGTAGCCGTCCCATGGCAGCCCGTGTTCGGCGCGCAGGGCGCGGAGCCGGGTGACGATCTCGCCGAGGACGTCGAGGGTCAAGCCTGAGCTGCCCGCTGCGCCGCCCGCGAGGGCCGGGAAGACGCCCTGCCAGCGGGCCGCCCGCTCCAGCGATCGCTGACGCTCCTTCCCGGGCACGAGCGCACCGACCACCCAAACCGGCGGGTAGGGGCGCTGCACCGGAGGCGGCGGAGCCAGCTCGGTCACCGGGCGCACGGTCCAGAACTCCCCGGCGTGCTCGTAGGCGGCGCCGCCGTCGGCCCCCAGGAGACCGGCGTAGACCGCCAACCCCTCGTCGACCCGGCGCGCTCGCACGGCCCGGCCTTCGTCGGCCTCGAACGAGAGCCAGTTGGCGTTGACCGCGCCCAGCCCGGCACCGAGGATCACCCGTCCGCCTGAGAGCCGGTCGACGGTGGCCACGCTCTGAGCGAGGTCCCACGGCCGGTAGCGGGCGACCGGGGTGAGGAGGGTGCCCAACCGGATGTGCTCCGTGCGGACCGCGGCCGCCGCGAGGAGGGCCCAGGCGCTGTGCCGGTAGACCGCTTCCCACGAGAAGACGGCGTCCCAGCCACGAGCCTCGGCCTGTTGGGCGATCTCGACGGACTCCAGGTCGCTGGTGAACGGAACGACGAAACCGTGTCTCATTCATCCGACCATAGGCAGACCCTCCGACAGGTGTCCCGGCAGGTCCGAACGCCATCGACGGCCCGCGGACGGAGGGGGCGACCCTCTGCCAGAGTGACGCCATGGCACCGGCGGCTGGCGGCACCCGCGACGTCGTCACGCTGCCGAAGGCCCACCTGCACCTGCACTTCACCGGCTCGATGCGCATCGAGACCCTGGCCGACCTGGCCGCGGGGCACGGGATCCGTCTGCCGGAGGCTCTGACCGACCACTGGCCGCCGCAGCTGCATGCCACCGACGAGCGCGGTTGGTTCCGGTTCCAGCGCCTCTACGACCTGGCCCGCTCGTGCGTGCGAGGCGAGGACGACATGCGTCGCGTGGTCCGCGAGGCCGCTGAGGACGACGCCGCCGAGGGCTCGCGCTGGCTGGAGCTCCAGGTGGAGCCGTCGTCCTACGCCCCGTTCGTCGGCGGCGTCACCCCGGCGCTCGAGATCGTCCTCGACGAGGCGTCAGCGGCGTCGGCGGCGACGGGCATCGGCGTGGCGGTCGTGGTGGCCGCCAGCCGCATCCGGCACCCGCTCGACGCCCGCACGCTGGCCCGACTCGCCGTCCGGTATGCCGGTGACCAGGCAGGCACGGTCGTCGGGTTCGGCCTCTCCAACGACGAGCGGCGCGGAGCCCTACCCGACTTCTCGCCCGCGTTCGAGATCGCGCGGCGGGGACACCTGGCCCTCGTCCCGCACGGCGGCGAGCTCCTCGGGCCGGCGTCGGTCGTCGACACCCTCACCGTCCTGCGCCCTGACCGGGTCGGCCACGGCGTCCGTGCCGCCGAGGACCCCGCCGCTCTCGACCGCGTCGCGCAGTCCGGGGTCACCCTCGAGGTGTGCCCGGGCAGCAACGTCTCCCTCGGCGTCTACACCGACGCGACCCAGGTGCCGCTGCGCCGGCTCGTCGACGCGGGCATCCCCGTCGCCCTGGGTGCCGACGACCCGCTCCTCTTCGGGACCCGGCTGGCCGACCAGTACGCCAGCGCGCGCCACGACCTGGGGTTCTCCGACCTTGAGCTGGCCGATCTCGCCCGGCAGAGCATCGTCGGCAGCCGCGCGCCCGGCGCCCTGCGGACCGCCACACTGTCGGCCGTCGACCGATGGCTCGCCGGGGCACCCGATCCCGACCCGGGCGTCGTCACGTCCTGACGATTTGGTCGCAGCCCGTTCGCCAGGGCACCCTGAACGCCATGAAGACGGCCCTGGCGACCGCCGCTGCCGCCCTGGTCCTGCTCGCGGGGTGCACGACGACCGACGCCGGGACCACCTCGCCGTCGTCGGCAGGCGCCACGGGTGCCGCCTCCGGAACCGCCACCACGACCCCGGCTGCCTCAGCAACCACGACGACGGCTGCCTCAGCAACCACGACGACGGCTGCCTCAGGCACCACCACGACGGGGTCCGGGCCGAGCACCACGACGGGGTCCGGGCCGAGCACCACGACGGCGGACGCGGCGCCGACGAGCATGCCCACGACGTACACCGACGTCAACCAGACGATCAGCGACCCGGATCTCAAGGAGACCGTGGCCGTCAAGCGGATCGCCCGACAGCTGCCCTGGCCGGCGGGCTACAAGGCGTCGGCGCAGGCCTACGAGCTCCTCGCGGTCGAGATGACCTGGACACCGTCCAAGGACTTCACCATCCCGATCCGGTGGTTCGACTTCTCGATCAACAGCGGAAGCCAGTTCCCCAACAAGCCCGACGGCCTCGTCAACGACGCGGTCACGGGCGCGGGCTGGACGTTGCTGCCGGGGTCGGTCACCACGGGAGACGCGGTGACCGGCTGGCTGGTGTTCAAGGTCGATCCGCGGAACGCCCCGAAGCTGACGCTCGACTACAACCGTCCGGCCACCCAGGTCACGAGTGGCGCGGCCTACCCCGCCAAGACGTTCAGCGTGCCCCTCGTCGGCTGACCCCTCTCGGGTCAGAGCCGGTCGCCCACGAGAACGGGCTCGCTGACGAGGCGGACGCCGAACGCCGTCTCGACGC
>JALZBI010000232.1 GCA_030947565.1 Actinomycetota bacterium | reverse complement strand
ACCGCGGCCGCGGCGGCACCGGCAGCGACCCCCGGGCGAGGCCCCCGAAGCCGCAGCGCGCCGGGAGGAGCGGCTGGCCCGTCGTCGGGCGGCGGTCCCGGAGATCACCTATCCGGACGACCTGCCGGTCGTCGAGCGGCGCGACGACATCGCCGCCGCGATCCGTGACCACCAGGTCGTCGTGATCGCGGGAGAGACCGGGTCGGGCAAGACCACGCAGATCCCCAAGATCTGTCTGGAGCTGGGACGGGGCATCGAGGGGACCATCGGGCATACCCAGCCCCGCCGGATCGCCGCTCGAGCGGTGGCGGAGCGCATCGCCGAGGAGCTGTCGGTCGACCTGGGCGGCGCCATCGGCTACCAGGTGCGGTTCACCGATCACAGCAGCCGCGACACCCTCGTCAAGGTCATGACCGACGGGATCCTGCTGGCTGAGCTGCAGCGCGACCGCGACCTGCGGCGCTACGACACGATCATCATCGACGAGGCGCACGAGCGCAGCCTCAACATCGACTTCATCCTCGGCTACCTGGCCCAGCTGCTGCCCCGCCGCCCCGACCTCAAGGTCGTCATCACCTCGGCCACCATCGACCCCCAGCGGTTCGCCGACCACTTCGCCCGGCCGGGCCATCCGGTGCCGGTCGTCGAGGTCTCCGGGCGCACCTATCCGGTCGAGGTGCGCTACCGCCCCCTCGAGCGCGAGGGTGAGGAGCCGGCCGACCAGGTCACCGGCATCACCGAGGCGGTCGAGGAGCTGTGGACCGAGTCCCCGTCGGCACGAGGGGACGGGGGCAGCCAGGACATTCTCGTGTTCCTGTCTGGCGAACGCGAGATCCGCGACGCCGCGGAGGCGCTCTCGGCGCTCAACCTGCCTGCGACAGAGGTGCTTCCGCTGTTCGGGCGGCTGTCGGCCGCCGAGCAGCACCGGGTCTTCTCCCGCCATCAGGGGCGCCGGGTCGTCCTGGCCACCAACGTCGCCGAGACCTCGCTCACCGTGCCGGGCATCCGCTACGTCGTCGACACCGGCACCGCGCGGATCTCGCGCTACAGCCAGCGCACCAAGGTGCAACGCCTCCCCATCGAGCCCATCAGCCAGTCGAGCGCCGCCCAGCGGTCCGGCCGCTGCGGTCGGCTCGCCGACGGCATCTGCATCCGCCTGTACGCCGAGGAGGACTTCGAGGGGCGGCCCGAGTTCACCGACCCCGAGATCCTGCGCACCAACCTCGCGTCGGTCATCCTCCAGATGACGAGCCTCCGGCTCGGTGACGTGGCCCGGTTCCCCTTCATCGACCCGCCCGACTCCCGGCAGATCACCGACGGGGTCCGGCTCCTGGAGGAGCTGCGTGCGGTCGAGACCGGCGACCCATCGGAGGCGGGGGAACGGCAGCGCCGGCTCACGGCGTACGGCCGCCAGCTCGCTCTGCTGCCCGTCGACCCGCGGCATGGTCGGATGCTGGTCGAGGCCGACCGGCTGGGCTGTCTGCGCGAGGTGCTCGTCATCGTCGCGGCGCTCAGCATCCAGGACCCGCGCGAACGCCCGCTCGAGCGGCAGGAGCTGGCCAACGCGGCCCACAAGCGGTTCGCCGACGAGCACTCAGACTTCGCCGCCTACCTCAACCTGTGGCGCTATCTGCAGGAACAACAGGAAGCGTTGTCCGGCAGCGCCTTCCGGCGGATGTGCAAGAGCGAGTTCCTGCACTACCTCCGGATCCGGGAGTGGCAGGACGTGCATCAGCAGGTGCGGACCGCCTGCAAACAGGCGGGGTTCGACGTCTCCAAGGCCACCCACCACAACGGCTCGGAGCGAGGGCCGGACATGGACGCGGTGCACCAGGCGCTGCTCGCCGGGCTGCTGTCCCAGATCGGGTCGCGCGACGAAGCCAAGCGGGAGTACCTCGGGGCGCGGGGCGCCCGCTTCGGGATCTCGCCCGGTTCCAGCCTGTTCCGCAAGCAGCCCCAGTTCGTGATGGCCGGCGAGCTCGTCGAGACGACGCGGCTCTGGGCGCGTGCCGTCGCCCGGATCGACCCGCTGTGGGCGGAGGAGATCGGCTCGCATCTGGTCAAGCGCTCCTACTCTGAGCCGCGTTGGTCCGGCAAGCAGGGGAGCGCGGTGGCCACCGAGCGGGTCACCCTGTACGGGGTGCCCCTGGTGCTCGCGCGCACCGTCGGGTATGCCCGGGTGGATCCGGTGGAGTCGCGGCACCTGTTCATCCAACGGGCGCTGGTGGAGGGGGACTGGACGACCCGGCATCGGTTCGTTGGCGACAACGCCCGGCTGGTCGAGCGGCTGTCCGAGCTGGAGGCGCGCACCCGCCGGCGTGACCTCATCGTCGACGACGAGACGATCTTCGCGTTCTACGACAAGCGGATCCCTGCTGACGTCGTTTCGGCGCGCCACTTCGACTCGTGGTGGAAGAGGGCCGGCCGGGCCACACCCGACATCCTCACCTTCACCGAGGAGCTGCTGCTCTCAGACCGGGCCGAGGCCGTCGACCCGACGGCGTACCCCACGTCGTGGCACCAGGGCCACACGACGGTGAGCCTCACCTACCGGTTCGAGCCGGGGGCGTCCGACGACGGGGTGACGGTGCACGTGCCCCTCGAGGTGCTCAACCAGGTCACGGCCGCAGGGTTCGACTGGCAGGTTCCGGGCCTGCGAGAAGCCCTCGTGGCGGCGCTCATCCGGACGCTGCCCAAGGCGACGCGGCGGTTGCTGGTGCCGGCACCGGAGCACGCGGCGGCGCTCACTCGTGAGCTCACGGAGCGCGGCCTGGGGCCGGAGGACGGCCCACTGACCGCGGTGCTCGGTCTCGTCATCCGCGATACCCGAGGCGTGGTGGTCGCACCGGGTGACTGGGACGTCGAGCGGGTGCCCGAGCATCTGCGGGTGGCCTTCTCCGTCGAGGACGCCCGAGGTGAGGTCGTCGCGCGGGGTCGGGACATCGACGCAGTGCGGGCCGTCGCGGCACCCCGGCTGCGCCGCCAGGTCTCCCGGGCTGGGGCCGGCGTCGAACGGACGGGACTGCGGCAGTGGGACATCAATGACGTACCCACCGAGTTCGCGACGACCTCCCCGTCCGGGCGACGGGTCGAGGGGTTCCCGGCGCTCGTCGACGAAGGCGCCTCGGTGGCGCTGCGGATCCTGCCAACGCGGGCGGAGGCTGAGGCCGAGCATCGGATCGGGGTGCGGCGGCTCCTCATCCTGGGGACCTCGCCGCCGTGGAAGCAGGTGCTCGCCCGGCTCACCAACGTCCAGAAGCTCGCCCTGGCCCACAACCCGCACGGCTCCGTGCCCGCCCTGCTCGACGACTGCCTGGCGTGCGCCGTGGACGCCATCGCGGCCGAGCGGGTATATGGGCCGGTGCGCACGGCGGCCGACTTCGAGGCCGCGCTGACCGCGGTCCGGACCCATGTCGCCGCCCGAGTGGTGCAGGTCGTCGGCCTGGTCGAACCGGTGCTGGCCAAGGACCTGCAGGCCCAGCGACGCCTCGACGCCATGACGGCGCCGGCGTCGGCCGACCTCGTGGCCGATGTCCGCGCGCAGCTCCGGGAGCTCGTCCGCCCCGGCTTCGTCGCCGACGCCGGCGTGGCGCGGCTGACCGACCTCGACCGCTACCTGCGGGCGGTCCTCCACCGTCTCGACCGTGGCCCGTCAGACCTGGTGAGGGACGCGCGAGCCGCCGACGACGTCCTGGCCGCCGAGGACGCGTACGCCGACCTGCTGGCCGGTCTGCGTCCGGCTCAGCGAGCCGCCGACGACGTCGTGGCCATCGGCTGGATGCTCGAGGAGCTGCGGGTGTCGCTCTTCGCCCAGACGCTCGGCACGGCATACCCGGTCTCTCTCAAGCGGATCCAGCGGGCCGTCGACACGGCCCGCGGCAGTGGCCGCGACGTCACGGACGGCGGCTGACCCCGCCCCGGGCCACGGTCCCCGAGCGGATGGAATCACCACGCCGGTCCGGGCGTTGTCCAGACCACGGGCGTCACGCCCTGAGACCATGAAGACGACGGCCACTTCGAGCCGTCAGGACCTGAGGACGTTCACCGTGCAGGACCCAGCAGAGCTCTACCAGTTCGAGTCCGACACCGACCCCGCCACCACCAGGGCCCCGGTGATGCTCGTGTCGATGGGCGGGTTCATCGACGCCGGGCGCACTCAGCGGGTGCTGACCGAGCACCTGCTCTCGGCCCACGACCACACCGTCGTCGCGTCGTTCGACCTCGACCAGCTGCTCGACTACCGCGGCCGCCGGCCGATGATGACGTTCGAGCGCGACCGCTACACGTCCTACGACGACCCGTCCTTGCTGCTCTACCGGCTCACCGACCGGGAGGGCCAGCCCTTCCTGCTGCTGGCCGGCTCGGAGCCTGACTACCAGTGGGAGCGCATGGTGGAGGCGGTCTCCGACCTGAGCAAGGCGCTCGGGGTCGAGCTCACCGTCAGCGTCCATGGGATCCCGATGGCGGTCCCGCACACGCGGCCGCTCGGGGTGACCGCTCACGCCACCGACCCGCGGCTCATCGTCCAGCACGAACCGGTGTTCGGCGCCGTCCAGGTGCCGGCGAGCTTCTCCGCGCTGCTCGAGCTGCGGCTCGGTGAGGCGGGCAAGGACGCGTTGGGCTTCGCGGTCCACGTTCCCCACTACCTGGCGCAGGCCGAGTTCGCCGACGCGGCTCTGGCCGGTCTGAACGCGGTCACCGGCGTGACCGGGCTGCGTCTCTCCACCACCGACCTCGCCGCGGCGGCCGGGCTCAACCGGGCCGAGATCGCCCGAGAGGTCGCGGGATCCGACGAGGTCGCCGCCGTCGTCGAAGCGCTGGAGCGACAGTACGA
>JALZBI010000231.1 GCA_030947565.1 Actinomycetota bacterium | reverse complement strand
CTGGGTCGTGCAGCACCACGACGACTGGCCCCGCTTCTCGCTCATCGGCCCGGCCGGCCACCTGACCCTCCAGTGCCAGCTGCCCGGCGAGTTCAACGTCGTCAACACCGCCATGGCCGCCGTCGCCCTCATCGAGCTCGGCCACCCCCTCCACGCGGTATCCGAGGCCATGCGCCACGAACCCGTCGTCCCCGGCCGCATGGAGGTCGTTATAGCCACCGACCCCGACCCGGAGCGCGACCCGCGCTGCATCGTCGACTACGCGCATACCCCCGACGCCGTCGAGGCCGCCCTGCGCGCCCTGCGGCCGACCACGCCCGGCCGCCTCGTCGTCGTCCTCGGCGCCGGCGGCGACCGTGACAAGGGCAAGCGCCGTGCGATGGGTGCCGCCGCGGCCGAGTGGGCCGACCACGTCATCGTCACCGACGACAACCCCCGGTCCGAGGACCCTTCGAGTATTCGTGCTGAGCTGAGGTTGGGTGCCGCCAAGGGCGTGGCCCGGACCAACCATCCGGCCTCCCCCGCAAGCGGGAGGGACCCCCAGCAAGCTCGGCCTCCCGCCAGACCCATCCACGGTCCGGGCCACGCCCTCGGCGGCTCCTCGTCGGTCGTCGACTGCTCTGGTCGGGCCCGCGCGATCTCCGCGGCGGTCCAGGCTGCGCGTCAGGATCGGCCGGCTGCTCGGAACACGGTTCTCGTGCTCGGGAAGGGGCACGAGACGGGGCAGGACATCGCCGGCGTCGTGCACGCTTTTGACGACCGGGACGCGTTGCGGGCAGCCTTGGACGGCCTCGTTTACCGACCGGAAGCGACTTCATGATCCCGATGACTCTGCGGGATGTCGCCGACCTCACGGGCGGGTCAGTGCATCCGGACACGGCCGAGGTGGCCGATCTCGTCGTCGACGGGCCGGTGGTCACCGACTCGCGAGAGGCGGGGCCGGGGTCCCTCTACGTCGCCCGGGTCGGCGAGCACGCGGACGGGCACGCGTACGCCGGTGCGGCTCAGGCGGCGGGCGCGGTGGCGGCCCTGACGAGCCGGGTGGTCGACGGGGTGCCGTGCATCGTCGTCGACGACGTGCAGGTCGCCTTCGGCCGGCTCGCCCGGGCGGTCGTCGACCGGTCACCGGACCTTCGGGTGGTGGCGATCACCGGGTCGTCGGGCAAGACGAGCACCAAGGACCTGCTGGCCCAGGTGCTGGCCTCGGCGGGCGAGACGGTGGCCCCGGCCGCCTCGCTCAACGGTGAGATCGGCGTCCCGCTGACGGTCTGCCGGGTGACGCCGACGACGCGGTTCCTTGTCGCCGAGATGGGGGCGCGGAGCATCGGCCACCTGGCTTACCTGACGACCGTCGCGCCGCCCGACGTGTCGATCGTGCTCAACGTGGGCGTGGCCCACGTGGGGGAGTTCGGCTCACGCGAGGCCATCGCGCAGGCCAAGGGTGAGCTCGTCGAGGCGCTCGGTCCCGACGGGGTGGCCGTGCTCAACGCCGACGACCCCGCGGTCGCGGCGATGGCGGCCCGGACCCGGGGGCGCGTGGTCACTGTCGGCCTCGACCCGTCGGCCGACGTGCGGGCGGCGGATGTGCGGCTCGACGCGTCGGGTCGGGCGTCGTTCACCGTGTCCGTCGACGGGGCCTCGGCCGACGTCGCCCTGCGGGTGTCGGGGGGGCACCAGGTGGGCAACGCGCTCGCGGTCGTCGCGGCCGGCGTCGCCTGCGGGATGGACCTGGCCGATGTGGCCAACGCGCTCTCGGACGCCGCACCGCTGAGCCGGTGGCGGATGGAGATCCACGAACGACCTGACCAGGTCACGGTGGTCAACGACGCCTACAACGCCAACCCCGGCTCGATGCGGGCCGCACTGGAGGCGCTCGGCGCCATCGCCGGGGCCGTCACACCGAGACGACGCTGCTGGGCCGTGCTCGGCGAGATGCTCGAGCTCGGTGACGAGTCGAGGGCGGATCACGAGGAGGTCGGCCGCGCCGCGGTGGAGCTAGGAGTGGACCGTTTGGTGGTCGTCGGCGAGGGGGCCAGGCCGGTGGCCGACGGCGCAGGGGAGGCTCAGGCGGAGGGCGAGCGCGCGGCATACCCGACCGAGACGAGCGTGGTCGCCGACGCCGATGCGGCCTTCGCTCTGCTGACCGACCAGGTGGCACCGGGCGACGTCGTCCTGCTGAAGTCGAGCCGCGACTCTGGGCTGCGCTGGCTGGGCGACCGGCTGGTCGGCCTGGAGGTGCCCACGTGAAGGGCGTCCTCATCGCGGCCGCGGTGTCGCTCATCGCGGCCATGCTCGGCACGCCGATGTTCATCCGGTTCCTCGTCAAGCGGGGCTACGGCCAGTTCATCCGCGACGACGGACCGACGTCGCACCACATCAAGCGCGGCACCCCGACCATGGGCGGCGCCATCATCCTGGGGTCGGTGCTCGTCGCGTACTTCGCCGCGCACCTGTTCACTCTCGAAGCGCCTACGGCCAGTGGGCTGCTCGTGCTGCTCCTCATGACGGGGCTCGGCGTCATCGGGTTCCTCGACGACTTCATCAAGATCTCGAAGCAGCGCAGCCTCGGCCTCCGGTCGAGGCAGAAGCTGGCCGGCCAGAGCTTCGTCGGCGTGCTCTTCGCGATCCTCGCGCTGAACTTCCCCAACGACCGGTTCCGCACTCCGGCCTCGCCGTTCATCTCCTTCGTGCGCGACACCCATCTCAACCTGGCCTTCGCCGGCACCATCGGCGGCATCATCCTGTTCGTCATCTGGGCCAACCTGATGATCGCGGGCACGTCGAACGGCGTGAACCTCACCGACGGCCTCGACGGTCTGGCGACCGGGGCGTCGACGATGGTCTTCGGGGCCTACGTCCTCATCGGCATCTGGACGTCGAACCAGAACTGCCAGACCAACCCGGGCATCAAGTGCTACGAGGTGCGCGACAGCCTCGACCTGGCCGTCGTCGCCGCCGCCGGCATGGGCGCCTGCTTCGGGTTCCTGTGGTGGAACGCCTCGCCCGCCAAGATCTTCATGGGCGACACCGGCTCCCTCGCCCTCGGCGGCGCGTTGGCCGGGCTGGCCATCACCACCCGCACCGAGCTGCTCGTCGTGGTGCTCGCCGGCCTGTTCGTCCTCGAGGTGCTCTCGGTCATGGCGCAGGTGGCATCGTTCAAGGCGACGGGCAAACGGGTGCTCCGGATGGCGCCTCTGCACCACCACTTCGAGCTCGTGGGGTGGAACGAGGTCACGGTGGTCATCCGGTTCTGGATCGTCGCCGGGCTCTTCGTCGCCCTCGGGCTCGGCATCTTCTACGCGGAGTGGGTGGTGGCCGCGTGAGCGACGACTACGAGCCGCGGCCGGGCCTGACCCACCGCGACGCCGACTGGTCCGGGCTCCGGGTCCTCGTCGCCGGCCTCGCCATCAGTGGCTTCGCGGCGGCGGACGCGCTGTCCGAACGAGGGGCGGTCGTCACCGTCGTCGACGGCAAGCGCCCGGGGGTGCTCCGGGCCAACGACGAGCGGGCCGAGATCCTCGACATCCTCGGTGTGACCGTCCGCCAGGGCGAGGAGCACATCACCGGTATGCCGCCGGCGGACGTCGACCTCGTCGTCACCTCACCCGGCTGGCGCCCGGACCAGCCGATGCTCCTGGAGGCCGCGGCCCGTGGCATACCCGTCTGGGGGGAGGTCGAGCTGGCGTGGCGGATGCGGGCCAAGGAGGGTGCCGCGCCGTGGCTGACCGTCACCGGCACGAACGGCAAGACGACGACCGTCAACATGCTCGCGTCCATCCTGCGCGCCGCCGGGCTGCGGGCCACGAGCGCGGGCAACGTCGGCACGCCGATCCTCGAGGCGGTGCTGCACCCGGAGCCGTTCGACGTCATTGCCGTCGAGCTGTCGAGCTTCCAGCTGCACTGGCAGCGGTCGGTGTCGCCGGTGGCCTCGGCGTGCCTCAACGTCGCGCCCGACCACCTCGACTGGCACGGCTCGTTCGAGGAGTACCTACGGGCCAAGGGGCGGGTCTACGAGCACACCCACATCGCGTGTGTCTACAACGTCGCCGATCCGCTGACCGAGCAGCTGGTCATGCAAGCCGAGGTCGTCGAGGGCTGCCGCGCCGTCGGGTTCACTCTCGGCGTGCCGGCGATCTCGATGATCGGGCTCGTCGACGAGGTGCTCGCCGACCGGGCGTTCGTCGAGCAGCGGCAGAACTCCGCGGCCGAGCTCGCCACCGTCCACGACCTCCAGGGCGACGCGCCGAGCATCGCTCCGCACTACATCGCCAACGCACTCGCGGCGGCTGCCCTGGCTCGCGCCTACGGGGTGGGGCCGCTCTCCGTGCGTGACGGGCTGCGCAGGTTCCGGCCCGACCCGCACCGGATCGCCGACGTCGCCACGGTCGACGGCGTGCGGTTCGTCAACGACTCGAAGGCGACCAACCCCCATGCGGCCAACGCCTCACTGCTGTCGTTCGAGAAGGTCGTCTGGGTCGCCGGCGGCCTCCTCAAGGGCGCCACGGGGGAGCAGCTCGACGAGCTGGTGATGTCGGTGCTGCCGCGGTTACGCGGCGTCGTGCTCATCGGCGCCGACCGGGCGCGGATCGCCGAGGCCCTGGCCCGACACGCGCCCGACGTCCCGGTGGCCGACCTCGATCCGTCAGACACTGAGCCCATGCGGGACCTGCCGGGAGTCGATGTGATGGACGCCGTCGTGGCCCGGGCCGCCGAGCTGGCCCAGCCGGGCGACGTCGTGCTGCTGGCCCCCGCTGCGGCGTCGATGGACATGTTCGCCAACTACGGCGCCCGCGGCGACGCTTTCGAGACCGCGGTCCGCCGCTGGGCGGAGGGGCGCGG
>JALZBI010000230.1 GCA_030947565.1 Actinomycetota bacterium | reverse complement strand
CCCCCCAGCAGGCACAGCAGACCCAGCAGACCCAGCAGACCCAGGCGTACGCCCCGGCCTACCAGCCCGGCTACCCCAGCGGACAACAGCCGGGTCAACCGGCGTATGCGGGCTACGCGGGTTATGCGGGGTATGCCCCCACGTCGACCTCCCGCTTCCCGGTCGGGACCTTCATCCTGCTCATCCTCAGCGCGATCTCGCTCATCGCGACCGGCATCATCGGCATCCCCAGCGCGATCGTGGCCGTCATCGCCTGGCGACGCAGCGCCACCGACCCGGGCTCGGCCGCCAAGCTGAGCACCACCGGGTGGATCGTCTACGCGGCGAACTTCGCCCTCGGGGTGCCGCTGCTGATCTGGTTCTACGTGTGGGCGCTCAGCAACCAGTGACGACCGCCGGAACAAGCCCCCTCCGCGGGCCGTTGGACCACAGACCATGACCGACGGCCCCCTCATCGTCCAGAGCGACAAGACCCTCCTCCTCGAGGTTGACCACCCCGGCGCGGAGGAGGCGCGGCGCGCCATCGCCCCGTTCGCGGAGCTCGAGCGCGCGCCCGAGCACGTCCACACCTATCGGGTCACCCCGCTCGGCCTGTGGAACGCCCGCGCCGCCGGCCACGACGCCGAGTCAGTGGTCAACGCGCTGCTCACCCACAGCCGGTATGCCGTGCCCCAGGCCCTGCTCATCGACGTCGCCGACACGATGGCCCGCTACGGCCGGCTGACCCTCGAGAAGGACCCGACCCACGGCCTGACACTGCGCACCAACGACCGTCCGGTGCTCGAGGAGATCCTGCGGCACAAGCGGATCCAGCCACTGTTGGGCGCCCGGCTCGACGACCTGACCGTCGCCGTGCACCCCTCCGAGCGCGGCCACCTCAAGCAGGAGCTTCTCAAGGTCGGCTGGCCGGCCGAGGATCTCGCCGGCTACGTCGACGGCGAGGCGCACCCGATCGCGCTCGACACGCATACCTGGTCGTTGCGGCCCTACCAGCAGCAGGCGGTCGCCGGGTTCTGGGACGGGGGGTCGGGCGTCGTCGTCCTGCCCTGTGGCGCGGGCAAGACCCTGGTCGGTGCCGGGGCGATGGCCGCCGCGAGCGCCACGACCCTGATCCTCGTCACCAACACGGTGTCGGCGCGGCAGTGGAAGGACGAGCTGCTGCGTCGCACGTCCCTGACCGAGGAGGAGATCGGCGAGTACTCCGGCGCCCGCAAGGAGATCCGGCCGGTCACCATCGCGACCTACCAGGTGCTGACGACCCGGCGGAAGGGCGTCTACACGCACCTCGACCTGCTCGACGCCCGCGACTGGGGGCTCATCGTCTACGACGAGGTGCACCTGCTGCCCGCGCCGATCTTCCGGATGACCGCCGACCTTCAGGCCCGCCGCCGGCTTGGTCTGACCGCAACCCTGGTGCGCGAGGACGGCCGCGAGGGCGACGTGTTCTCCCTCATCGGACCCAAGCGCTACGACGCGCCGTGGAAGGACATCGAGGCGCAGGGCTACATCGCGCCGGCCGACTGCGTCGAGGTGCGGGTCACCCTCCCCGACGGCCAGCGGATGGCGTACGCCATGTCCGAGCCCGACGAGCGCTACCGGCTCGCGTCGTGCAGCGACGCCAAGGACCCGGTGGTCCAGCAGCTCGTCGAGAAGCACCGGGGTGAGCCGACCCTCGTCATCGGCCAGTACCTCGACCAGCTGGACCTCCTCGCCGAGCGGCTGGACGCCCCCATCATCACCGGCGCGACGACGGTTGCGGTGCGGCAGCAGCTCTACCAGCAGTTCCGCGACGGCGAGGTGCAGCTGCTCGTCGTCAGCAAGGTGGCCAACTTCTCGATCGACCTGCCCGAGGCGTCCGTGGCCATCCAGGTGTCGGGCACGTTCGGGTCGCGCCAGGAGGAGGCCCAGCGCCTCGGCCGGGTGCTGCGGCCGAAGGGTGACGGCCGCACCGCGCACTTCTACACCGTGGTCTCTCGCGACACCGTCGACGCCGAGTTCGCCGCCCACCGGCAGCGCTTCCTCGCCGAGCAGGGCTACGCCTACCGGATCGTCGACGCCGACGATCTCACCGTCTGACGGCGCCGCACCCCGGCTCGTCCACGTTCGGCTGACTCACAGCAAACATCCAGGAACGCCGCGGAGACTCGACATCGTGAGCACCCAGACCGAGGCCCCGACCGAGGCGGCCCTGCTCGTCGTCGAGGACGAGCCCAACATCCGTGAGCTGCTGGCGACCTCCCTGAGGTTCGCCGGCTTCACCGTGTCCGTGGCCAGCGACGGGCGGTCGGCGATCACGAGCGCGTCGGAGCACAACCCCGACCTCGTCGTCCTCGACGTGATGCTCCCCGACATGGACGGGTTCGAGGTCACCCGACGGCTGCGCGAGTCCGGTCGCCAGCTGCCGATCGTCTTCGTCACCGCCCGCGACTCGGTCGACGACAAGATCAAGGGCCTCACGGTCGGCGGCGACGACTACGTCACCAAACCCTTCAGCCTCGAGGAGGTCGTGGCGCGGATCCGGGCCGTCCTGCGCCGGACCCGGGGTGACGAGCCCAGCACCGCCACGCTGACGTTCCACGACCTGGAGCTCGACGACGACTCCCACGAGGTGCGCCGCGCCGGCCGGGTCATCGAGGTGTCTCCCACCGAGTTCAAGCTGCTGCGCTACCTCATGCTCAACCCCAACCGGGTGCTGTCCAAGGCGCAGATCCTCGACCACGTCTGGGACTACGACTTCCGGGGCGAGTCGGGCATCGTCGAGTCCTACATCTCCTACCTGCGTCGCAAGATCGACACCGAGGAGCCGTCTCTCATCCACACCAAGCGCGGCATCGGCTACGTGCTGCGGCTACCCCCGGGCACGCCGGTCGCGTGAGCGTTCGGTTGACCCCCGCCCCCACGCCGAGCCGGGCGGCCGTCGCCGAGACCTCCAGGCGAGACCCCGGTCTCCTGCTCCGCGCGATCCGCGCGCGAGTGGGGGGTATGCCGCTGCGGGTGCGCCTGCTCACCGTGGTCGCCCTCCTTCTGGCGCTCGCGCTCGCCGTGTCGAGCGTCATCGTCACCGTCCTGATGCGGTCCTACCTGCTCGACCGTACCGACGAGGAGCTGCACACCTACGCTCAGATCGCCGCGGCCGTCGCCTACAGCAGCGGCGGGACCCAGACCATCCAGCCCAACTTCACGGTGCGCTTCTCCCGCCCCGACGGCACCGGAGCGATCGAGGTGGCCGAGGCGGCCACCGAGCCCGACGCCGCGCCGCAGATCCCCGTCCTCACCAGCGCCGACCCCCGGGTCATCTCCGAGAAGCCGTTCACGGTCGCGTCGCAGGCCGCCGACGACGCCGACCTGAAGTGGCGGGCCATCGCCGGCCTCAACCAGAACGGCGACGCCATCTACGTCGTCGCCGTGCCCCTGCGCGCGATGGAGGACACCCTCAGCAGTGTTCTCGCCTACGCGGCCCTCATCGGGCTGGTCATCCTCGGGGCCGCGATGGCGCTCGGCTGGTACGCCGTGCGCCGGGCCTTCGGGCCGCTCACGTCGATCGAGGACACGGCAGCCGCCATCGCCGCCGGCGACCTGACCCAACGGGTGCCTGAACCTGACACCCGCGACGAGGTCGCGTCGCTCTCGCGGTCGCTCAACGCGATGCTCGCGCAGATTGAGCAGTCGTTCGCCGTGCGGGAGGCGAGTGAGCAACGGATGCGCCAGTTCGTCGCCGACGCGTCGCACGAGCTGCGCACCCCGCTCGCCACCGTCCGGGGCTACGCGGAGCTCTACCGCCAGGGCGCCGTGAGCAAGCCGGACGACGTCACCAATGCCTTCGGCCGCATCGAGAGCGAGGCGTCGCGCATGTCCGGCCTCGTCGAGGACCTGCTCGTGCTCGCTCGGCTGGAGGGCGAACGCCCGCTCGCCATCGACGACGTCGACCTGGCGGTGCTCGGCGGGGACGCCGTGCAGGACGCCCGGGTGCTCCAGCCCGACCGGCACATCCGGCTCGTCGGCCTGAACGGCCGGCTGGGCCCGGTGCACGTGTCGGGTGACGAGCACCGACTACGTCAGGTCGTCACCAACCTCGTCTCCAACGCCCTGCACCACACCCCCGCCGGCAGCCCGATCGAGATCGCCGTGGGCCGCAGCCCCGACGGCAGCACCGCCCTCGAGGTGCGCGACCACGGCGACGGAATCGACCCCGCCAAGGCCCGCCGCGTCTTCGAGCGGTTCTACCGGGCGGATCCCGCCCGCAGCCGGCGAGGGGCGGGCGGGAGCGGTCTCGGCCTGGCCATCGTGGCCGCGATCGTCACCGCTCATCACGGCAAGGTCGGTGTCGCCCCGACTCCGGGGGGCGGTGCGACCTTCGTGGTCCAACTCCCACAGCGCGCCCACAGGATGGCCTCAGCCCACGTTGACGAGCCACCGGTGTAGTGATGGACAAGGCATCCAGCACAGGGGAAGAGGCAGAAGGCATGACGCAGCAAGAGACACACCCGGACCCGACCCGCGAGCGGCCCGACGACGGGGGCACCACCTCCGTCCCGCAGTGGTACGGCGAGTCCGAGCAGCGTGGGGCGACCACGGCGGAACCCGGCCCCGGCTACTCCCGCGGGGGCTACGGGTTCGGCGCGACCGACCCGACCACCCAGCGGCCGGCCGGCGAGGGGACGGGGAGCGGCTGGTACGGCACGCCCGCCGCGGGCTCCGGCAGCTACGGTGATGGCGGCTACCCGCCGGTCACCCCGGCCCCGGCGCCCCGGTCGAAGCCCAACCGTGGCGTCGGCCAGCTCACCGCCGTCGCCATCCTCGCTGCGGCCCTCGCGAGCGGCGGCACGTACGCCGCGACCCGCTACGCC
>JALZBI010000229.1 GCA_030947565.1 Actinomycetota bacterium | reverse complement strand
TCGACAGCGTGGACGTCACCAGGCCCAGGCCGACGTTGAAGACCTTGAGGGAGGCCCGACCGCCGACCTTCGCGGGCGCTGAGATGAGCCGGATGAACCGTCCGTCGAGGAAGGACCCGAGCCGCTTGGGGGCGTCGAGGAAGTCCAGCGCCGACCGCGACGGGGGCGTGTCGACCACGATGAGGTCCCAGCGGGCCTCGGACCGGCTCCCGCGGGCACCTCCACGCGAGATGGCGCCCCCGCCGACCGCGTGGTGCAGCTGACCGAGCTTCTCCATGGCCATGTACTCCTGCGTGCCCGCGAACGAGCTGGAGACCGCTTGGTAGAAGGGGTTGGCGAGGATCTGCTCCGCCTTCTCCGGCGTCGAGTGCTCGACGACGACCTCGTCGAACGTGCGCTTCATGTCGAGCATCATCGCGTCGAGGGACCCGCCCGCCGCGCCGTCGACCTCCGCGACCGGGCGAGGGGTGTTGTCCAGCTCGGTCAGGCCCATCGACTGGGCGAGGCGCCGGGCGGGGTCGATGGTGAGAACGACGACGGTGCGACCCTGCTCGGCGGCGCGCAGGGCGAGGGCGGCGGCCGTCGTCGTCTTGCCGACCCCTCCGGACCCACAGCAGACGATGATGTCGATGCTGCGGTCACCGAGGAGCGCGTCCACGTCGAGCACGACGGCGTGGGGTCCGGCGGCCCGTACCCCGTTGCTCCTCGGCGTCTTCGCGGGGCTCATGCGAGGTCACCCCACGTGGTGATGAGGTCGGCGAGCTCGCGCACCGTGGAGGCGTCGACGCCCTCGGCGCTGGCGGGCAGCGCGCGCAGCGGCAGCCCGAGCCCGTCGAGCCGGGTCCGCTGCTCCGATTCCTGGGCAACCCGCAGGGCGTGGTCGTGCGCCTCGGTGAGGAGACCGTCGACGACGGTGTCGGTCGACCGCATACCGGCGGCCTCGAGCCCCGCGCGGACCGCGTCGCGGTCGAGCGAGCCCTTCGCGGCGGCGGCGAGCTGGCGGGGCCGTAGGACCGGCTCGCGCACCTGGTTGACGACGATGGTGCCGACGCGCAGCCGGGCGGCCCGGAGCTCCGCGATGGTGTCGATGGTCTCCTGGACGGGCATCTCCTCGAGCAGCGTGACCACGTGAACGGCGGTCTGGCTGGACGTCAGCATCTCGGTGATGGCCTCGGACTGGGAGTGGATCGGGCCCACCTTGGCCAGGCCGGCGACCTCCTCGTTGACGGAGAGGAAGCGCACCGCCCGCCCGCTCGGTGGGGCGTCGAGCACGATCGCGTCGTATGCCGGCCTCGAGTCGCGGCGCGAGTGGCGGCCGGTGCGGCGGCGCCGGTTGGCCTCGTAGACCTTGCCGATGAGCAGGACGTCGCGGACGCCGGGCGCGATGGTCGTCGCGAAGTCGACCGCGCCGAACCGCTCGAGGACCCCGCCGGCGAGGCCGAGCTTGTAGAACAGCTGGAGGTACTCGATGAGGGCCGCCTTCGCCTCGACCGAGAGCCCGATGACCTCCCCGCCACCCGGAGCGCCGGAGACCCGGGTCTCCTCGGCCGACAGCGGGGGGACGTCGAAGGTCTGGCTGATGCCCTGCCGCCCCTCGACCTCGACGAGGAGCACCTTGCGCCCACCGCTCGCGAGGGACAGGGCGAGCGCGGCCGCGACGGTGGTCTTGCCGGTGCCGCCCTTGCCGGTGACGATGTGCAGCCGGACGCCGGACGAGGAACGGGCGGCCATGCCGAAGACGATAAGGCGGGGCCCCGCGGTATCAGGCATCGGGGGGATCGGCTCCCTTCGTCATAGAGGCCGTATCAACCCGTGACGAACAGACCAGGGGGACCAGGTGACGAACGAGACGACGACATCGACCCGCCGCGCACAGCCCGCGGCGGCGACCGGACTCCGCCTCGTGGGCTGTCCCGAGTGCGGCGCCCCGGCCGAGGTGGAGTGGGCCGACCACGTAGCCACGACGGGTGATCCGGTGGAGCTCGTGAAGCTCCGCTGCCTCGAGCGGCACTGGTTCCTCATGCCGGCCGAAGGGCTGCAGACCCTCTAGGACCCTGCTACCTGAGCGACTCAGGAGATCTCCTGGGCGGACGTTGGCTCGGGGCTGGCCGTCACTCGGCGGTGAGGTGGGTCACCGCGTCGTCGACCACTGCGTACGCCGGGGTCCCGGGCTCGATGACGTCCATGTGGCCGGCTCCGGCGACGCGGCGCAGGTCGACCGTGGCGGTCGGCGCGGCGGTCGTCGTCGCCGACCGGTAGCTCTCGGAGACCTCGAGCGGCACGGTGTCGTCGCCGTCGCCGTGGACGAGCACCACGGGGACCACGGGCGGGTTGCGGGCCGGGTCGGCCTGCCGCCAGGCGTCAGTGTCGGCAGCGCCCATGAAGGCCGCCGCGGCGCCGTCACCGAGGCCTCGGTCGTGGGTCATCGCCAGGTCGACGCAGCCGGCAAGAGCGACCACCCCGGCGAGGCCACGCGCCTCGGGGCGGGAGGCGGCGAGGGCCACCAGGTGGCCGCCGGCGGAGTGCCCCACCAGCACGCACCGGTCGGGCAGGCTCGGGTCGGCCCGGACGGCGTCGACGGCGGCCGACACGTCGGCGAAGGTGCCCGGCCACCCGCCCCCGGGCATACCGGTCCGTCGGTACTCGACCACGGCGACGTGGTGGCCGGCGTCGGCGAAGGCCTGGGCCTGCAGGGCCGCGTGCTCGCGGTCCCACCCGGCCCGCCAGAACCCGCCGTGGACGACGACGACGGTCGTCCCCGTCGGGGCGGCCGTGGGCCGCCGCACGTCGTAGACCTGCGCGGGGTCGATCCCGTAGGCGGTCGTGCGGTCGGGCGGTTGAGGGGCGGCCACCGGATCAACGTAGGCCCGGCGGTCCGCGGCCGCCGTCTCGGCCATGACGGTGACGTGGTGGGCTGCTCGATGTACGGACGGTGGGTGAGCCGCCGCCCCGGCTCATGCACCGGGACGTGCACGTCGAGGACGCGGACGACGCGGCCGAGGTGGCGGCGCTGAGCGAGCGGGCCGGGCGGCTGGGGGCGGAGCACGCCGCCGACGGCGACGCGTTCGTCACGCACCGGTCGCCGGGCGGCTGCCCTAGGGTGAGCGGCATGACGACGTGGGAGTACGCGACGGTGCCATTGATGATCCACGCCACGAAGCAGATCCTCGACAACTGGGGCGCCGACGGCTGGGAGCTCGTGCAGGTGGTCGCGGGACCGGACGGCAACGGGCTGGTCGCCTACTTCAAGCGCGAGAAGGGCTGAGGGCCGCCATGAGCGCTGTGGAGGACCGGCTGGCCGAGATGGGTCTCACCGTGCCGGACGTCGTGCCGCCCGTCGCGGCGTACATCCCCGCGTTGCGCGAGGGGAACCTCGTCTACACCTCGGGCCAGCTGCCTATGGTCTCGGGGAAGATGCCCCAGACCGGCAAGGTCGGCGACGGCGACGGCCTGGTGCCCGCCGAGGACGCCAAGGCGCTAGCCCAGGCTTGTGCGCTCAACGCCATCGCGGCCGTGAAGAGCGTCATCGGCGACCTCGACAAGGTCACCCGGGTCGTGAAGGTCGTGGGCTTCGTGGCGTCCGATCCCTCGTTCACCGGTCAGCCTGGCGTCGTCAACGGAGCGAGCGAGCTGCTCGGAAAAGCGTTCGGCGACAAGGGCGTTCACGCTCGGTCGGCCGTCGGCGTGGTCGCGCTGCCGCTCGACGCGCCGGTCGAGGTCGAGATCATCGTCGCCGTCACGGACTGACGAGGCGTGACCGTCAGGGACTTCCCCGTCGGGACCCTGGGCCACCGCGCGGCGGAATGGCTGGCTGGTCAGCACCCAGACCCTGTCGAGCCGAGGCGGGCCGCCACCGTCATGCTTGTGCGCGACGGGTCTCGTTCTGCGGTCGAGGTGTTCATGCTGAGGCGGGTCGCCTCGATGGCCTTCGCGCCCCGGATGTGGGTGTTCCCGGGCGGCGGCGTCGACCCGCGCGACGACGAGCCCGACCTGCCCTGGGCCGGGCCGGCACCGTCCGAGTGGGCCGAACGGCTGGGCTGCGAGGAAGGGCTGGCGCGCGCGCTGGTCTGCGCAGCGGTGCGTGAAGTGTTCGAGGAGTGCGGGGTGCTGCTGGCGGGCCCGTCGGCCGACACCGTGGTCGCCGACCTGCGAGATCCCGAGTGGGACCGTGAGCGGGCGGCGCTGCTGGCCCGGGAGCAGTCGTTCGCCCAGCTGCTGGTGCGCCGTGGGCTGGTGTTGCGGTCGGATCTGCTGTCGGCACAGGGCCATTGGCTGACGCCGGCGTTCGAGAAGCGCCGCTACGACACCTGGTTCTTCGCCGCCCTGCTGCCGGACGGCCAGATCCCCGACGACGACACCACCGAGGCGGAGGTCGCCGACTGGACCGACCCGCGGGCGCTGCTCGACGCATACGCGACGGGTGAGGCCCTGTTGCTGCCGCCGACCATCGTGTCGGTCGAGACCGTGGCCGCGGCGACGTCGGCCAGGGCCTTGGTGGAGGCCCCGGGGTCGACGCAGCCCATCGAACCGTGGCTCGTCGAGGTCGACGGCACGGTCGTCGTCCGGGCCGACCTGCCCTCCTGACTCACCTGAGGCCCACTCGACTCACGGTGCACCCTGAGTCGAGCTGTGGGCCGGTGAGTCAAGTAGCGTCGGGGCGTGCCAGAGACGTGGCGGTCGGGGTCCGTGAGCGAACGGGCGCACTGCGTGCTGGCCCCCAACGCCGGACCGATGACCCTCGACGGCACCAACACCTGGGTGCTGCTCGAACCCGGGTCCACCGAAGCGGTCGTCGTCGACCCCGGCCCGCTCGACCTCGGTCACCTCGAGGCCGTGCTCCGCCTCGTCGAGGG
>JALZBI010000228.1 GCA_030947565.1 Actinomycetota bacterium | reverse complement strand
GGGCCGCTCCCAGACCGCCAAAGGTCACCTCTGGCGCATACCGGCGGCGCGGCCAGACCCCCAAAGGTCACCTCTGGCGCATACCGGCGGGTCGGCCAAGTCCGCCAAAGGTCACCTCTGGCGCATACCGGCGGGTCGAGAGGCCACATCTGGTCGTTCCGGGACGCTGCCAGCGACACATCCTGACCTCTCGGCCCCCGAAACACGCCAGAGGTGACCTTTGGCGGGGGCCGTCGCGGGCGGGGCGGAAGGGCGCCGGGGCGGGTCCAGGCGGATCGGCGTCACCCGGTAGAGTCTCGCGTCGAGACATCCTTTAACCACCGTCCTGTGAGGCGGGGAAGGAGGTCGGCGATGGCTGTGCCCCAGCCGGCAGCGACCAGCAACACCAGCGCCACCAGCCCGGACAGCACGGACAGCACCACCAGCACGGACACCGCCCGCGAGGTGATGGGCCCCGGTGACGTCTCCCGGGCGCTGCGCCGGGTCGCCCACGAGATCCTCGAGCGCAACAAGGGCGTCGGCGACCTCGTCCTGCTGGGCATCCCGTCCCGTGGCGTCCCCCTCGCCCACCGCCTGGCGGCCGTGATGGCCGAGGTCGAGGGCGCCCCGGTCGCGGTCGGCAGCCTGGATGTGACGATGCACCGCGACGACCTGCGCCACCAGCCGGTCCGCTCGCTGGCCCGCACCGACATCCCGGCGGGCGGCATCGACGACAAGGTCGTCGTCCTCGTCGACGACGTCCTATACCACGGACGCACCGTCCGGGCCGCGCTCGAGGCGCTCGCCGAGCTCGGCCGGCCCCGGTCGGTACGCCTCGCCGTGCTGGTCGACCGCGGCCACCGGGAGCTGCCCATCCGGGCCGACCACGTCGGCAAGAATCTCCCGACCGCGGCCAGCGAGCGGGTACGCGTGCGCCTCACCGAGGTCGACGGCGTCGACGGTGCCGACGCGGGCGACGCCGTGACCATCAGCGGAGGCGACCGGTGACCCGCCACCTGCTGTCCTCGGCCGACCTCAGTCGGGCCGAGGTCGAGGCGATCCTCACCACCGCCGAGTCGATGCACGACGTGCAGCGCCGCGAGGTGAAGAAGATCCCCACCCTGCGCGGCCGCACGATCATCAACCTGTTCTTCGAGGACTCGACCCGCACCCGCAGCTCGTTCGAGATCGCCGGCAAGTGGATGTCGGCGGACACCATCAACATCACCGGCACGGGCTCGTCAGCGAGCAAGGGTGAGTCCCTGCGCGACACCGTCCGCACCATCGACGCCATGTCGGTCGACGCCCTCGTCATCCGCCACAGCGCCTCGGGCGCCTGCCAACAGGTCGCGACGTGGGTGCAGGCCAGCGTCATCAACGCCGGGGACGGCACCCACGAGCACCCCACCCAGGCGCTGCTCGACGCGTACACGCTCCAGCACCGGATCGGCGACCTCGACGGCAAGCACGTGGCCATCGTCGGCGACCTGACGCACTCGCGGGTCTTCCGTTCCAACGTCATCACCCTCGGGCGGCTCGGCGCCCACGTCACGGTCGTCGCCCCACCGACCCTGATGCCCAGCGGCATCGGCGACTGGGCCAAGACCGACGGGTTCGAGACGTCCTGGGACCTCGACGACATCCTCGACGGGAGCGGCGAGCACGGCCCGGTCGACGCGGTGATGATGCTGCGCGTGCAGCGGGAGCGAATGAGTGGCGGCTACTTCCCGACGCCCCGCGAGTACACCATCACCTACGGGCTGACCCGCGACCGGATGCGGCGCCTCGTCGCGGCCAACCCCGACGTCGCCGTCCTGCACCCCGGCCCCATGAACCGGGGCCTGGAGATCGCCGCCGACGTCGCCGACTCGGCGCAGTCCGTGGTGCTCGACCAGGTCTCAGCCGGCGTCGCCGTGCGGATGGCCGTGCTCTACCACCTGCTCTCCGGTGACAGCAGCGAGGGGGCGGCATGAGGACGTTGATCACGGGAGCCCGGATCCTGGGCGGCGAGGCCGCTGACCTGCTCGTCGACGGCGGGACCATCGTCGAGGTGGGCTCGCTCACGGCTGGTCGCGACACGCAGGTCGTCGACGCCGACGGCCTCGTCGCGCTCCCCGGTCTCGTCGACCTGCACGTGCACCTGCGCGAGCCGGGTCGTGAGGACGCCGAGACGATCTCGACCGGCGCCGAGGCGGCGGCCGCCGGCGGCTTCACGGCCGTGCTGGCCATGGCCAACACCGACCCGGTCACCGACACCGCCGAGGCCGCCGAGCGCATCCTCGACCTGGGCCGGGCCACCCACCTCGTCGACGTCCAGCCCGTCGGGGCGGTGACCAAGGGGCTCGCCGGCCAGGAGCTGGCCGAGCTGGGACTGATGGCCCGCTCGCGCGCGCGGGTGCGGGTCTTCTCCGACGACGGCCACTGTGTTTCGGACGCCCGGGTCATGCGCCGGGCTCTGGAGTACGTCAAGGCCTTCGGTGGCGTGGTCTCGCAGCACGCCCAGGACCCGCGGCTGGCCGACCACAGCGCGTGCGCCCACGAGAGCGAGCTGTCCGGGCGGCTCGGGCTGCCCGGCTGGCCCGGCATCGCCGAGGAGTCCATCGTCGCCCGCGACGTCATGCTGGCCCGCCACACCGGCAGCCGGGTGCACATCGCCCACGTCTCGACGGCCGGGTCGGTCGAGGTGATCCGGTGGGCCAAGGCCCAGGGGGTCGACGTCACCGCGGAGGTGACGCCGCACCACCTCGTCCTGACCCACGACCTGCTGAGCGGGTACGACCCGGTCTACAAGGTCAACCCGCCGCTGCGCCCGGAGGAGGACGTGCGCGCTCTGCGTGCGGCTCTGGCCGACGGCACCATCGACGCCGTGGCCACCGACCACGCCCCGCACGCCCGCCACGACAAGGAGCACGCCTTCGCTGATGCCGCCTTCGGGATGCTCGGTCTCGAGACGGCGCTGTCCGTGGTCAGCGACGTGATGGTCCAGGGGCCCGACGGACTGCTCGACTGGGCCGGCGTGGCCCGGGTCATGTCGACCAACCCGGCGCGCATCGCCGGGCTTGCCGGGCACGGCCGGCCCTTGGCCGTCGGGTCGCCGGCCAACATCACTCTCGTCGACCCCGCCGCCGTGCTCACCGTCGACCGTGACGCCTCGCACTCCCTGTCCCGGAACAACCCCTGGCACGGGCGCACCCTCACCGGCGCGGTCCGCGCCACCTTCATCCGGGGCGCCTGCAGCGCCCGGGACGGACGCGTCCTCCTCCCCGAGCTCCTAGGATCCCAGCAGTGACATCCGCACCGACATCCAGCTCCCTTCTCCTCGAACGAGATCCCGCCGTGCTCGTCCTCGAGGACGGCCGGACGTTCCGCGGCGACGCTTACGGCGCGGTCGGCGAGACCGTCGGCGAGGCGGTGTTCTCAACCGGGATGACCGGCTACCAGGAGACGCTCACCGACCCCAGCTACCACCGGCAGGTCGTCGTCATGACCGCGCCCCATGTGGGCAACACCGGCGTGAACACCGAGGACCCGGAGTCCGGCCGGATCTGGGTCGCGGGCTACGTCGTCCGCGACCCCGCGCTGCGTCCCTCCAGCTGGCGGTCCACCAGGCCGCTCGAGGACGAGCTGCGCGACCAGGGCGTCGTCGGCATCAGCGGCATCGACACGCGCGCCCTCACGCGCCACCTGCGTGAGCGCGGCGCGATGAGGGTCGGCATCTTCAGCGGCGAGCAGTATGCCGATGCGTCGCCGACCGTGCTCGCCGACCGGGTTCGTTCGGCTCCGGAGATGACGGGCGCCGACCTGGCGGGTGAGGTCAGCACCGACCGTGCCTACGTCGTCGAAGCGGTGGGGGAGAAGCGGTTCACCGTCGCCGCCGTCGACCTCGGCATCAAGGCGATGACCCCTCAGCGGCTGGCCGAGCACGGCATCGAGGTCCACGTGCTGCCGTCGACGACGACGTTCGCGCAGATCGTGGCGGTCGAGCCGGACGGGGTGTTCTTCTCCAACGGCCCCGGCGACCCGGCCGCGGCGGACCGTGAGGTCGCGCTGCTGCGCCAGGTGCTCGACGCGCGGATGCCGTTCTTCGGCATCTGCTTCGGCAACCAGCTGCTCGGGCGAGCGCTCGGGTTCGGCACCTTCAAGCTGAAGTACGGCCACCGGGGGATCAACCAGCCGGTCATGGACCGGCGCACCGGCAAGGTCGAGGTCACCGCTCACAACCACGGGTTTGCCGTGGACGCGCCCTTGGACCGTGACAGCGACACGCCCTACGGGCGGGCCCGCGTCTCACACGTCTGTCTCAACGACGAGGTCGTCGAAGGGCTCGAATGTCTCGATGTGCCGGCGTACTCGGTGCAGTACCACCCGGAGGCAGCGGCCGGACCTCACGACGCGGCCTACCTGTTCGACCGGTTCGTGACTTTGATGGACGAGCAGAAGGAGGCGCGCGGCTGATGCCGAAGCGCGACGACATCAACAGCGTGCTCGTCATCGGGTCAGGCCCGATCGTCATCGGGCAGGCCTGCGAGTTCGACTACTCCGGCACCCAGGCGTGCCGCGTCCTGCGTGACGAGGGCATCCGCGTCATCCTCGTCAACAGCAACCCGGCGACGATCATGACCGACCCGGAGTTCGCCGACGCCACCTACGTCGAGCCGATCACCCCCGAGGTCGTCGAGGCGATCATCGCCAAGGAGCGTCCGGACGCCGTGCTCGCCACGCTCGGCGGCCAGACCGCGCTCAACACCGCGATCGCGTTGCACGAGAACGGTGTCCTGGAGAAGTACAGCTGCCCGCTCATCGGTGCGAACGTCGAGGCCATCCAGCTCGGCGAGGACCGGGAGAAGTTCAAGGGGGTCGTCGAACGGTGTGGCGCCGAGT
>JALZBI010000227.1 GCA_030947565.1 Actinomycetota bacterium | reverse complement strand
GGGGGCCGCGTTCGTCAACGCCTCGCGGGGGATGGTCGTCGACGACGAGGCGCTGCGCGACCACATCCTGTCGGGCCACCTGTCGGGGGCGGCAATCGACGTCTTCCCGGCCGAGCCCAAGGCCCAGGGCGACCCGTTCGACTCGCCCCTGCGGGGCCTCGACAACGTCATCCTCACCCCGCATGTCGGCGGGTCGACGCAGGAGGCGCAGGAGGAGATCGGCTCGTTCGTGGCCACGAAGCTGCACCAGTTCGTGGCCGCCGGGGCCACTGCACTGTCGGTGAACCTGCCCGAGGTACTGCCGGCGCGGCCTGCGGGCGCCTTCCGGACGGCATACCTGCACACCAACGTCCCCGGGGTCCTCGCGTCGACCAACCGGGTGCTCGCGGACGCTGGAGCCAATGTGCTGGGGCAGTCCCTGTCCACACGGGGCGAGCTCGGCTACGTCGTGACCGACACCGACGTGGCCCTCCCCGAGGCCACCCTCCGGACGTTGCGCCAGTCTCCGGAGACGGTCTGGCTGCGCACCTGGGTCGGCTGAGCCGTGCCCGCTCTCCCACTCCGCTGGACGAGCTCCTCACGGCACCGCCTAGACGCGTTCTGACTGCGCCGGAGGACGTGGCGGCCTACTGCGGTGACCGCACCGGCCTCACCGGTGGCGCGGTGGCCTACCCGGACCGGCTCGTCATGTCCCTGGCGGCGATGGACCGCATCATCGGCGTCGACCCGGTCAACCGGCTGGCGGACGTGTAGCCCGGGGTGGTCGCGGCTGAGATCGGCCGTGTCGCAACGGTATACGGGTTGATGTAAGCGCCGTGCCCCCGTCAGCTGCCGGGAGTCGACGATCGGCGTTGTGGGCTATGACCTGGCCCGGTTGTTCGTGGGGGGCCGAACGCACCCTGGCGTCGTGACCGCCGCGACCGTCCGCCTCGTTCCGCGACCCACCAGTGAGACGGTGACGTTCCGCGCCGTCTTCCCGACGAGAAGCATCACCCCATAGGGCTTTCGACCAACAGCGCTGCGGCCGTCCTGGTCGGCCAGCTCATCGGCCCGCGGGCCCGGGCGGCTCGGCGCTCGCTGCCTCGGTATGCGGCAGGGCTGGGCCGCTGGCGGTCGGCGAGCCGAGGGGGACCTGCTGCTGGAAGGGCGTCGGGGCTCCGGGCGGGCGTCGTCGACCGAGGGCCTACGGGTCTCGTCCGACGTCGCGGTGCCGATCGCGCCCCTGGCCGACAGTTCGTCGCCATCGAGCAGATCAGCCGCGAGGAGGGAGTCGCCATTCGACGTTCGAGCACGTCGGAGACGGCAACCTGCACCCGTCGGTGATCGCCGCCCCGGCAATCCGGTCGCCCGCGACTATGGTGAGCGCGTGCTCGACCGGGTCAGCGATGCCGCCCTCGCTCTGGGCGGCACGCTGTCGGGGGAGCACGGCATCGGGTCGCTGAGGCGCCACGCCCTGCCCCAGCAGCTCGACCCTGTGACCCTAGCCGCGCACCGGCGGGTCATGGACGCGTTCGACCCGCACCACATCCTGTCCCCCGGGCGGGGGATCTGACGCGAGCGGGGCCGTTGCTCGGGAACACGCGTACGCCTCGCACGGTTGTCGCCGTCATGAGCACTGTGCAGGCCGTTTGGAACGGTCAAGTCATCGCCGAGTCCGACGACACGGTCGTCGTCGAGGGCAACCATTATTTCCCCCGTGCCGCTGTGTCACCCACCGTTCTCGGTGACAGCGACACCCATACGGTGTGCCCGTGGAAGGGCACGGCGTCCTACCACTCGGTGTCAGTCGACGGCGAGACCAACGCCGACGCGGCGTGGTTCTACCCGGAGCCGAAGGCCGAGGCCGAGATGGTGCGCGACCGGATCGCCTTCTGGCGCGGGGTCACCGTCCAGCCCAAGGACTGACGCCTCCCTCAGCGTTATCCCGGAGCGCCACACCCCTTCCCGGGGGTGTGACGCTCCGAGATCGGTCAGCCGGGCGCCATACTGACGCCCGTGCGCTACGAGACGACCATGGCCACGATCGGCAACAACACCGGGGTCCCCGTGCCCGAGGAGGTCGTCACCTCGCTTGGTGCGGGCAAGCGCCCGGCGGTGACGGTGACCGTCAACGGCTACACATACCGCAGCACCGTGGCGCCCATGGGCGGGCAGTACCTCATCTCGTTCAGCTCCGACAGGCGCAAGGCCACCGGGATCGCCGGTGGCGATGCCATCGTCGTCGACATCGAGCGCGACACCGCACCCCGCACCGTCGACGTTCCGGCCGACCTGGGCGCCGCTCTAAGCGACGCGGGCGTTCGCGCCGCCTTCGATGCGCTGGCGCCCAGTCACCGCAAGGCCCACGTGACCTCCGTCGAGGACGCCAAGACGCCAGCCACTCGAGAGCGCCGGATCGCGGCCGCAGTGGCCAAGATCCGCGGCGCCGCCCGGTCTGCCTAGACTGGCGGCGTGAACCTCACCGTCCGTGTCGTGACCGCTGCCCCGATTCGGTAGGCGGCGTGGACGTCGCTTACGCCGAAGTGCTTGCCGCTGCAGAGCGCATCGCGCCACACCTGCCAACGACGCCGGCCTGGTCCTACCCGCTGCTCGACGAGGTTGTGGGTAGCAGCGTGGTCGTGAAGCACGAGAACGCCCAGCCCACAGGGGCGTTCAAGGTGCGAGGTGGGGTCAACCTGGCGCTGCAGCTGTCCCGGGAGCAGCGTGCGGCCGGCCTGGTGACGGCGTCGACGGGCAACCACGCGCAGTCGGTGTGCTACGGCGCCCGGCTCGTGGGAGCCCGTGCCGTCGTCGTGGTCCCTGAGAGCGCACCGCCCTCCAAGGTGGCCGCGGTCAGGGCGCTCGGGGGAGAGGTGGTCGTCCACGGCCCGACCATGAACGAGGCGTCCGACGAGGCGCGGCGGGTCGCCGGCGAGCGCGGAATGCGGTACGTCGACCCGGGTAACGACCCCGGCATCGTCCACGGCCATGCCACGGTCTACCTCGAGCTCCTGCGCCAGTACCCCGACCTCGACGTCGTCTACGTGCCGGTGGGCAGCGGCACCGGCGCCTCGGGCGCCTGCATGGTGCGCGACGCCCTGGCCCCCGACTGCCGGGTGGTCGCCGTCCAGTCCGAGGCCGCACCAGCCGCCTACGAGGCGTGGCGCACGGGTGCACCCGCCCAGGCGCCCTGTCTGACCCGGTCCAGCGGGTTGGCGACCGGCCGTAGCTTCGCCCTTCCGCAGGCCGTTCTGGCGGGGCGGCTCGACGACTTCCTGCTGGTCTCGGACCTCCAGCTCGACGCCGCGGCCGGGCTACTGGCCCGCCACGCGCATACCCTCGCCGAGACGGCGGGGGCAGCCGGGCTGGCGGGCCTGCTGGTCGACGCTGACAAGAGGGACCGCTGTGCGGTGGTCGTCACCGGGGGGAACGCCAGCGAGGACGAGATCGGCCGGCTGGCACGTGGGTAGGTGGCGTCAACGCGCTGGTCTCGACCCGGCCGCGGCTCCGCGGACGGGGCGTCGGGCGTTGCGGGCCGGGTGAGAGGTCAGCAACGGACGTCAGGCCGTGGATCCCTCTCTCCGCAGGCGAACCCGGCCGTGCAGCTCGTCCAGCGTCCGCGCACCGACGAGCTGCATGGTCCGCAGCAGCTCGGTGGACAGGATGGCGACGGCGTGCTCGACGCCCCGCTGCCCGCCGGCCATGAGGCCATAGAGGTAGGCCCGCCCCACCAGAACGGCAGTCGCGCCCAGCCCGACCGCCGCGGCGATGTCACCGCCGTTGGTGATGCCGGTGTCGACGTAGACCTCGACGCGGTCACCGACGGCGGCCACGACCTCGGGCAGCAGCTCGAGGGGCGTCGGGGCTCGGTCGAGCTGGCGACCACCGTGGTTGGAGAGCACGACCGCGTCGACCCCCGCGTCGACCACCCGGCACGCGTCCGCCACCGACAGGACCCCTTTGACGACAAGGTTTCCGGTCCACTCCCGGCGCAGCCATTCGAGGTCGGTGAGGTCCAACGCGGGGTCGAACATCGCCGCCACCAGCTCGGCCACGGTTCCGTCGAACGACGTGACGGACGCGAACTCGAGCGGGCGGGTGGTCAGCAGGTTGAACCACCACGCTGGGTGCCGCGACATGTCGGCAACGGTGCGCGCGGTGAGGGTCGGCGGGATGGTCAGGCCGTTGCGGACGTCGCGCAACCGGCGGCCGGGCACCGGGGTGTCGACAGTCAGGACGAGCGTGTCGAAGCCTGCAGCACGGGCGGCGTCGACGAGCTGCTCGCTCGCGGCCCGGTCGCGCCACAGGTAGAGCTGGAACCAGTGCTCGCCCCCCGGAGCGGCGGCGGCGACGCCCTCGGGTGACGTGGTCCCCATCGTCGACAGGGCGAACGGGATGCCGGCTGCACGCGCGGCCCGCGCTACGGCCGGCTCGCCTTCGTACTGCATCATCCGGGTGAACCCCGTCGGCGCGAGCACCAGGGGGAGCGCCGACGGTCGCGCGAGGATGCTGGTCGTCGCGTCGACGCTGGACACGTCGCGCAGCGCCTGTGGTTGGAACTCGACCCGCCGGTAAGCGTCGCGCGCTCGTCCGAGGCTGACCTCACCGTCGGCACCGCCGGCCACGTAGTCGAACACCGCGCGGGGAGCTCGCCGGCGGGCGATGGCCTCGAGGTCGCCGATCGTGTGCGCTCGGGCGAGGCGTCGGGCCACCGGGTCGGTCCGCAGGGGGCGCGTCCGCAGCAGCGGGGTCAGCTCACTCCAGCGGGGGAGGCGCCGTTCGTCGGCCCTGTCGGCCCTGTCGGCCCTGTCGGCCCTGTCGGCCCTGTCGGCCCTGTCGGCCCTGTCGGCCCTGTCGGCCCTGTCGGCGCTGTCGGCCCTGTCGGCGC
>JALZBI010000226.1 GCA_030947565.1 Actinomycetota bacterium | reverse complement strand
CCGGCGACAGGCCCCGCGCGAGCCGGTCGGCACAGCCGCTCGAGCTCGCGGGTGGGCCGCCGGTCGCGGTGGCGCTCGCCGGGGTCGCCGTCGAGGTGGCGGGCGGTGTCGCATCGGTCGGCGCGGGCGAGGACATCGACGATGGGGACGGTGGGGACGGTGGCAACGACGGCGTGCCGGAGGTCGCGGAGGACGGAGCCGGTGCCGGGCCGTCCGAGCAGGCCGCCAGCAGCACCAGGCCGACCCCGGCGGTGACGACCCGGCATACCCGCGTCGTCGCCCGGCTTCCACCCATGGGCCGGACCCTACCGGCGCCGGGTGGTCGGCCGCCGCCGTCCCCGTATGCTCCCGGCCATGCCTCGCCCGGTGGTCCTGGACGTCGACACCGGGCTCGACGACGCCTGCGCCATCCTCTTTGCCGCCCGGCACCCAGACCTCGACCTGCTGGCCGTGAGCTGCGTCGGCGGCAACGCGCCGTTGGACGATGTCGTCGCCAACACCCTGACCGTCCTCGACGCGGCGAACCGGCCGGACGTCGTCGTCGCCGCGGGTGCCCCCCGCCCGCTGCTGGAGCGGCCCGTGCACGCCCGGCACGTGCACGGTGAGGACGGCATGGGTGACCTCGACTGGCCGAGGTCGACCCGCCGGCCGGACCCACGACCGGCCGTCGAGGTGCTCCGCGACGTCGTCCGGGCCTCGGCGGAACCGGTCACGCTGGTCACCCTCGCCCCACTGACGAACATCGCGCTGCTCATGCGCTCCTACCCCGACGTCGCCCGAAGTCTCGACGGCATCGTCGTCATGGGCGGCGCGGTCGACGTCGGCAATGCGACGGCGTCGGCGGAGTTCAACGTCTTCCACGACCCGGAGGCCGCGGCGGTCACCTTCGACGCGGCCGCCGACCTGGGGATCCCGCTCACGCTTTACGGCCTCGACGTCTTCTACGCACCCACCGTGACCCTGGAGCAGGCTCGGGTGCTGATCAGCGCGGACGACCCGGCGACCCGCCTTGCGGGTCACCTCATCGAGGTGCAGTGCCGGCGCTTCGCCGCACCCGCGGCGACGATCGGCGACGCCGGCGCCGTGTGCGCCGTCGTCGACCGCACCGCCCTGCACACCGAACGGCTGCCGCTGCGGGTCGAGCTCGGCGGGTCGTGGTCGCGCGGGCGGACCGTGGTCGACCGGCGCAGCTGGACGGGCGACATGAGCCACGACCCTCACGGCATCTCGCCGGTGCTCGTCGACGTCGGCCTCGGGGTCGACGGAGCCCGGTATGCCGCCCTGTGGCTCGACACGGTGGGCCGCCGACGAGGGGAGACGGGGCCCGACGCGGCTCAGGCCGGGTCGACGACCAGGGCGTAAGGCTGGCTGCCCACCCGCGTCAGCACGAGGGTTGCCTCGCTGTCGCCGGTCGGGCGCAGCTGCTGCCGCACCGCGTCCGGATCGAGGGACACGCCCCGCTTCTTGATCGTCAGGTGCCCGATCCCGCGGTCGCGCAGCCAGCCCCGCACCGCCTTGACGTTCCACGGCAGCGCCTCCCGCACGGCGTAGCGGTGGGCCCACGGCACGTCCAGCACCCGGGCGCTCGTCACGTAGCCGACCCCGGCCGACAGCTCGGCGCCGTCGACCAGCCGGGCCAGGGCACCGGTGAGGCCGGCTCGGATCACGGCTCGGTCCGGTTCGTAGAGCAGCCGGCCGACCGGGTGCCCGCGCTCCAGGGCCGGACGTGCGCCCGTGGCGTCGGCCTCGCTGAGGGTGACGGCCTCGGCCTTGGGGCGCAGGACCATCGCCGTGCGCCCCGCGGTCGTCACCAGCGGACCCCACCAGACGGCGCACTCGACGACGTCGCCCTGCCAGGAGACCCACTGCGCCTCGGCGCCGTCGGGGACGGCCTGGTGGGGGAAGCCCGGGGCGAGCTTGGCCCCCGTCGCCGGCACCGCGGCGGCATACCGCAGCACCTCTGACCACGGGGGTGAGATGGCGTCGAGGGAGAAGACCCGCCGGGACCGCCCGGTGATGTCGGCCGGCCCACGGGTGCGGCGGGCCGGGTCGAGCCAGAGGCCGGTATGCCGCACCGCCTCGCCCTCGGGGAGGGTCACGTCCTCGGCCCGACCGTGGGTCGCGACCGCGTCGGGCCAGTGCCGCAGGTTGAGGGTGGCGACGACCGCCGTCACCGGGTCGGCATCGACGGCGCGCACGGCGAGGTCGAGACCGGCGAACCCCATCGCGTCGGCGCCGATCCCGCAGCCGAGGTCGTGCACGAGCCGCACCTCGGCGCGCAGGTAGCGCGCCGCGTGCCGGGCGGCCACCGCCAGCCGGGTCGCCTGCTCCAGGCCGTCGGGGGTGAAGAGCATCTGGTCGGCGAACGCGCCGAACTTCTCGCGCGCCCGGGCCCGCAGCATCGACTGGGTGAGCGCCGCAGAGACCAGCTCGGGGGCATACCCCGCCGCCCGGAGCCGGGTCTGGAGCGCGAGCTCGCCGGCCGGGTCGTAGGGCGGAAGGGACGCCAGCAGGTCCCATCCCTCGCCGTCCACCAGCAGGGCGAGCGCGTCGAGGTCCATGTCGAGAAGGCAACCACGCGGGTGACCGGGAGCCACTCGGGGGGCACTCGGGGGGCTTAGCCGGCGAGAGTGCTGGCACTCGACTTGACCGAGTGCTAACGACCTACCTAGATTTGGGGTGTTGGCACTCTCCACCTGGAAGTGCTAACCGCTCGGCGGGTCGACCCCCGCGACGGCGAACCCCGGGCAGCCCAGACATCCACCAACCTGAAGTTTCGGGTTCGACATTCCCGAAGGGGAGGTCAACATCGTGTCGGTTTCCATCAAGCCGCTCGAAGACCGCATCGTGGTCAAGTCCCTCGAGGCCGAGCAGACCACGGCATCCGGCCTGGTCATCCCGGACACCGCCAAGGAGAAGCCCCAGGAGGGCGAGGTCCTGGCCGTGGGCCCGGGTCGCATCGACGACAAGGGCAACCGTGTGCCGCTCGACATCACCGTCGGCGACCGCGTGATCTACAGCAAGTACGGCGGCACCGAGGTCAAGCACAAGGGTGACGAGTACCTCATCCTCAGCGCCCGCGACGTGCTCGCCGTGGTCGCCTGACCTGAGCTCGACCGCTCGACCGATCGGTTCCTGACCGATCTGCACCACCTCGTATGCCGGGTGCCCGCCGTCTCGGCGTGGCCCCGGCATACCCGTACCACCTGCTCCTCCACGAAGTACTGACCGAAGAAGGACATTCATGCCAAAGACGCTGGAGTTCGACGACTCCGCACGCAAGGCGCTGGAGCGTGGCGTTGACGCGCTCGCGAACGCGGTCAAGGTGACGCTCGGCCCCAAGGGCCGCAACGTCGTCATCGACAAGAAGTGGGGCGCCCCCACGATCACCAACGACGGTGTCACCATCGCCAAGGAGATCGAGCTCGAGGACTCCTTCGAGAACCTCGGCGCCCAGCTCGCCAAGGAGGTCGCGACCAAGACCAACGACGTCGCTGGTGACGGCACGACGACCGCGACGGTCCTCGCCCAGGCGATGGTCAAGGAAGGCCTGCGCAACGTCGCGGCCGGAGCCGCTCCGGCCGCGCTCAAGCGCGGCATGGACAAGGCCGTGCAGGCGGTCAACGACCGGCTGCTGGAGAACGCCCGCGAGGTCGACGGCACCAGCGAGGTCGCCTCCGTCGCCACCTTGTCCGCCCAGGACGAGACCATCGGCAAGACCATCGCCGAGGCGTTCGACAAGGTCGGCAAGGACGGCGTCATCTCCGTCGAGGAGTCCTCGACGACGGCGACCGAGCTCGAGTTCACCGAGGGCATGCAGTTCGACAAGGGCTACATCTCGGCGTACTTCGTCACCGACACCGAGCGCATGGAGGCCGTTCTGGAGGACGCCTACATCCTCATCCACCAGGGCAAGATCTCCTCGATCCAGGACCTGCTCCCCGTGCTGGAGAAGGTCGTCCAGTCGGGCAAGCCGCTGCTCATCGTGGCCGAGGACGTCGACGGCGAGGCCCTGTCGACGCTCGTGGTCAACAAGATCCGGGGCACGTTCAACGTCGCCGCGGTCAAGGCGCCCGGCTTCGGCGACCGCCGCAAGGCGATGCTGCAGGACCTCGCCATCCTCACCGGTGGCCAGGTCATCGCCGAGGAGGTCGGCCTCAAGCTCGACGGTGCCGGTCTCGACCTCATGGGCCAGGCCCGTCGCATCGTGGTGACCAAGGACAACACCACGGTCATCGACGGCCTCGGCGACAAGGCCGACGTCGACGGGCGGATCGCGCAGATCAAGTCCGAGATCGAGCGGACCGACTCCGACTGGGACCGTGAGAAGCTCCAGGAGCGCCTCGCCAAGCTCGCCGGCGGCGTCTGCGTCATCAAGGTCGGCGCGCACACCGAGGTGGAGCTCAAGGAGAAGAAGCACCGCATCGAGGACGCCATCTCGGCGACCCGCGCGGCCATCGAGGAGGGCATCGTCGCCGGTGGTGGCTCGGCCCTCATCCAGGCCGTCTCGGCGATCGACGACCTCAAGCTCGAGGGTGACGAGGCCACCGGTGCCGCGATCGTGCGCAAGGCCTCGGCCGAGCCGCTGCGCTGGATCGCCGAGAACGCGGGCGTCCAGGGCTACGTCGTCACCTCGAAGGTCGCCGAGCTGCCCATGGGCCACGGCTTCAACGCCGCGACGGGCGAGTACGGCGACCTCGTCGGCGCCGGCGTCATCGACCCGGTCAAGGTCACCCGGTCGGCCCTGCGCAACGCCGCGTCCATCGCCTCGATGATCCTCACCACGGACACCCTTGTCGTGGAGAAGAAGGAGACCGAGGAGGCCACGGCCACATCCGGTCACGGACACGGTCACTGACCGCAGCCGCAGCCGCAGCCGCACCGTGGCGA
>JALZBI010000225.1 GCA_030947565.1 Actinomycetota bacterium | reverse complement strand
ATGTAACTACAGCCGTGGTGCCGCCCCGCGCCAGCCCCTCGACCCAGCGAGACGGCCGCCCCGAGCCCCAGGAGGACACCGTGAACGCCACGGGAGATGCGAAGCAGAACGGCACGCACGTTCCCGCCGCGGCACAGGGCCTGCTGTTCGACGACGACCTGCCAGAGCTCAGCGAGGACACCGGCTACCGCGGTCCGACCGCCTGTAAGGCCGCCGGCATCACCTACCGCCAGCTCGACTACTGGGCCCGCACCGGCCTCGTCGAGCCGTCGGTGCGCAGCGCCACCGGATCGGGCACCCAGCGGCTCTACGGGTTCCGCGACATCCTCGTGCTCAAGGTCGTCAAGCGGCTGCTCGACACCGGCGTCTCACTGCAGCAGATCCGGGTCGCCATCCAGGTCCTGCGCCGGCGTGGGGTCGACGATCTCGCTCAGATCACGCTGATGAGCGACGGCGCCAGTGTCTACGAGTGCACGTCGGCCGACGAGGTCATCGACCTGCTCCAGGGCGGCCAAGGGGTCTTCGGGATCGCCGTCGGTCGGGTGTGGCGCGAGGTCGAGGGGTCCCTGGCGGAGCTGCCGAGTGAGCGCGCCGAGGACGACGCGCCGGCGAACCACGCCGGCGACGAGCTCAGTGCTCGTCGGCAGCAGCGCATCTCCTGACCGACCGGTTCGGCTTCCGGACCGTCGCGAGCTACGGCGCCGGCGGCCACGAAGCGGTGTCGTGAGCGTCCGTCCCGTGGCTGGTAGATTCGCCCTAGCCGCGAACAACCCGTACGGGAGAGCCCCCGGGCCGGACAGCGAAGGTCAGCTGACCGACAGCCGGGGCGCCGAAGGGGCAACACCCCGGAACCTCTCAGGCGCCAGGACCGCACGGGCGAGGCGACTCTGGAGCTGCGCAGCCGTGGACGACAGAGGGGGACCACCCTCGCGACCCCGGGAGACTTCACGTGACGCAGACCGCCGAGCCGAGCCTGACCCGCACGGCCATCGCTCCCACGGCCGACGCCGCTGCCGAGCCCACAGGCGACTCAGACATCGACCCTCGCTCGAAGACCGGCACCGAGCCGCTGCACGTCGACACCAGCGCCGCGGCGCCGTTCGTCGAGCGGCACATCGGCCCGTCACCCAACGACATCGAGGCGATGCTCGAGGTCGTGGGTCAGCCGTCGCTCGACGCGCTCGTCGACGCCGCCGTCCCGGGCAGCATCCGGGTCCAGCGGGCCCTTCGCCTCGATGCCGCCCCGTCCGAGGCCGCGGTGGTCCGCGAGCTGCGCGCACTGGCCAACCTCAATACCGTCATGCGGTCGATGATCGGGCTCGGCTACTACGGCACGCAGACTCCGCCGGTGGTGCAGCGCAACGTGCTGGAGAACCCGGCCTGGTACACGGCGTACACGCCCTACCAGCCCGAGATCTCGCAGGGACGGCTCGAAGCGCTGCTCAACTTCCAAACCGTCGTCAGCGACCTCACCGGCCTGTCCCTCGCCGGTGCCTCCCTGCTCGACGAGAGCACCGCGGTCGCCGAGGCCATGACCCTCATGCGCCGCACGACGAAGTCGGCCGCCGACGCGGTCCTGCTCGTCGATGCCCACACTCTCCCGCAGTCGATCGCGGTCACCCGGACCCGGGCGCTGCCCCTCGGCCTCGACGTCGTCGTCGTCGAGGGTCTCGACCACGTCGACTCGCTCGACGCACTCCGCGCCGCCGCCGGTGACCGCGACGTCTTCGGTGTCGTCGTCCAGTACCCCGGTGCGGACGGCGAGCTGCGCGACTTCCGGGCGCTCACCGCCGTCGCCCACGAGCACGGCGCCCTCGTCACCGCCGCCGCCGACCTGCTCGCCCTCACCCTCGCCACGCCTCCAGGGGAGTGGGGCGCCGACATCGCGGTCGGCACCACCCAGCGTTTCGGCGTCCCGATGGCCTTCGGTGGCCCGCACGCCGGCTACCTGTCCGTGCGCCCCGGCCTCGAGCGGTCGATGCCCGGGCGGCTCGTGGGTGTCTCGGTTGACAGCGCCGGACACCCGGCATACCGGCTCGCGCTGCAGACCCGTGAGCAGCACATCCGCCGCGAGAAGGCCACCTCCAACATCTGCACCGCTCAGGTGCTGCTCGCCGTCATGGCCAGCATGTATGCGGTGTGGCACGGGCCGGCTGGGCTCGCCGCCATCGCGCGCCGCACCCATGGTTACGCGCGGGCGCTGGCTGCCGGCCTCCAGCACGGCGGCGTCGACGTCGTCACCGGGGCGTTCTTCGACACCGTCACGGTGCGCGCGCCCGGCCAGGCCGACGACATCATCGGGGAGGCCGTCGCCCGCGGGGTCAACCTGCGTCGGGTCGACGACGACACCCTGTCGATGAGCACCGACGAGACCACCACCGGGGAGGACCTCCTGGCGGTATGGGGGGCGTTCGGGGTGGCGGGTGGCGAGCCGGCTCCCGACGAGTCGGCGCCGGACTGGTGGCAGGGCGCCACCCGGACGTCGGACTACCTGACCCACCCGGTGTTCCACGCGCACCACAGCGAGACGGCCATGCTGCGCTACCTGCGCCGGCTGTCCGATCGTGACTTCGCCCTCGACCGGGGGATGATCCCGCTCGGCTCGTGCACGATGAAGCTGAACGCCACGACCGAGATGGTCGCGATCACCTGGCCGGAGTTCGCCAACCTGCACCCGTTCGCACCGGCCAACCAGACCGAGGGCATCCGCACCCTCGTCGCCGACCTGTCGGCGTGGCTCTGCGAGATCACGGGCTACGACGCGGTCTCGCTGCAGCCCAACGCCGGGTCGCAGGGCGAGCTGGCCGGCCTCCTGGCCATCCACGCCTACCACGAGGCGAACGGCGAGAGCCACCGGCGGGTATGCCTCATCCCCGCGAGCGCCCACGGCACCAACGCCGCGTCCGCGGTGATGGCCGGTCTCAAGGTCGTCGTCGTCGCCACGGACACGTCCAGCGGCAACGTCGACCTCCACGACCTCCGGGCCAAGGTCGAGCAGCACCGCGACGACCTCGCCGCCGTGATGGTCACGTACCCGTCGACCCACGGCGTCTACGAGGACACCATCGGCGAGCTGTGCGCGCTGGTCCATGACGCCGGCGGGCAGGTCTACGTCGACGGGGCCAACCTGAATGCGCTGGTCGGGCTGGCGCAGCCGGGCAAGTTCGGGGCCGACGTGTCGCACCTGAACCTGCACAAGACCTTCTGCATCCCGCACGGCGGCGGCGGTCCGGGCGTCGGACCCGTCGGCGTACGGTCGCACCTCGCGCCCTACCTGCCCAACCACCCGCTCGCGCCCGAGGCCGGCCCGGCCACCGGGGTAGGCCCCATCTCCGGGGCGCCCTACGGCTCGGCGGGCATCCTGCCGATCTCGTGGGCCTATGTCCGGCTCATGGGGGGCGTCGGGCTGACCCGCGCCACGGAGGTGGCCGTCCTCAACGCGAACTACATCGCCGCCCGGCTGCGCGAGCACTACCCGGTGCTCTACTCGGGGCACGAAGGAATCGTCGCCCACGAGTGCATCCTCGATGTCCGTAGCATCACGCGGGAGACCGGTGTCACCGTGGACGACGTTGCGAAGCGCCTGGTCGACTACGGCTTCCACGCGCCGACGATGTCGTTCCCCGTGGCCGGCACGCTCATGGTCGAGCCGACCGAGAGCGAGGACAAGGGCGAGATCGACCGGTTCTGCGACGTGATGATCGCGATCCGAGGTGAGATCGCCACCGTCGCCCGGGGCGAGGTCGCCGTGGCCGACTCGATGTTGCGGCACGCCCCGCATACATCACTGGCGATCGCGGGGGAGTGGGACCACGGCTACGACCGCGTCTCGGCCGCGTTCCCGGTCGGGGTGTCGGCCCCGGACAAGTACTGGCCGCCGGTGGGTCGCATCGACGGCGCCCACGGCGACCGGCACCTCATCTGCAGCTGCCCCCCGCCCGAGGCGTTCGAGGACTGAGGTCAAGCCGGCGCACCACCCGGCCCTCCACCTGTCCGGCCGTTCACTCGACCGGACTCACGTGTTCGCTGGTTTCCCACGCCCCGGCGCCCCGAAACCGACGAACAGGTGAGTCCGGTGGGGGTGGGGGCGCTGCCGGGCTCAGGCGGCCGGGAACTCGACCCCGAGGACGGTGATGCCGGACCCCGTCGAGGTCTTGTCAACGCGGACCTGGGCGGGCACGCGGGAGCGCAGGTCGCTGACGTGGCTCACCACCCCGACGCACCGGCCGCCGTCGCGCAGCCCGTCGAGGACCGCCATCACCTGCTCGAGGCTTTCGTCGTCAAGGGTCCCGAAACCCTCGTCGATGAACAGCGTGTTGAGGTCGAAGCCGCCGGCCTCCTCGCGGACCGCGTCGGCGAGGCCGAGGGCCAGGGCGAGAGACGCCATGAAGGACTCTCCGCCGGAGAGGGACGCCGTGTCGCGGACCTGTCCGGTCCACTGGTCGCGCACCACGAGTCCGAGCCCGCTGCGCCGACCCCCGGCCGCCAGGTCGTCGGAGTGGGCCAGCTGGTAGCGGCCGTCACCCATGACCCGCAGTCGCTCGTTGGCCAGCATGGCCACCTTCTCCAGCCGGGCCGCGAGGACGAACGCGGTGAGCCGCATCCGGAGCGTGTTCTGGCCGCCGATCCCCGTCGCGGTGTCGGCCAGCTCGGCCAGCTGGACCGACCGGGCCGCCAACGGCCCGATGGCGGCCACCCGCGCGACCACCGACTCCCGGACCTGACCGAACGTCCGTACGGCCGCCTCGGCTCCGGTCTGCGCGTGCTGAGCGCGGCGGAGGGCGGCCCGATCGGCGCTGGCCGCGGTCGTCGCGGCGTCGACGTCGGCGGGTGGCTCGAGCAGGGCAGCAGCGACGTCGGGGTCGGCGAGTGTCGCCTCCGCCGCCGCGGGG
>JALZBI010000224.1 GCA_030947565.1 Actinomycetota bacterium | reverse complement strand
GTCGACGAGGACGGCGCGGTCGGTCGTGACGATGTCGAGCGCCACGAAGTGCATCCGGTCCTGGGCGGGCGTGACGATGCCGGCCTGGTGCGGGCCGAGGAAGTCGACCGCTGCGTCGGGTCCCGCGACGGTCGTCGCCGTGTTCTGGAGGGACGCGCCGCCGGCTACCGGCTGCGCAGCCGCCCGGCTCGCGGCATACCCGCTGCCGACCCCGACCGCAGCACCGGCCAGCGCCGCGCCGGCCGAGGCGCCGAGGAGCCGACGCCGGCTCAACCCGGCGCTGTCGCGCGACGGTCCGGCAGGCGGGTGCAGGTCGGACTCGGCGGTCACGGCTGCTCGACGACCCCGGGCACCTGCGCGACCTGCTCGGAGAACGCGTCGAGGGCCACTGACAGCGTCTTGACCTGCACGGGGGTGAGCGCGGTGTAGGCGACGAAGGCGCCGGTTGCGTCACGGTGGGTGGTCAGCGCGGTCCACAGCGCCCGGTAGGTCGAGTCAAGCGTCGTCTGAAGGGCCGGTTTGCGCGCCTGGATCACCGGCTTGAGGGCCTCGAGGGCCGCGGCGGACCCTTCAACGTTGCCCTGGAAGTCCCAGAGGTCGGTGTGCGAGTAGCGCTCCTCCTCACCGGTCACCTTGCCGGTCGCCACCTCGTCGAGCAGCGCCTTGGCCCCGGAGGCGAGCGACAGCCCGGTGAGCTGCACCTTCCTGGCCTCGGCCGCGACGGTCGTCACGTCGGCGAGAAGCTGGTCTGCGATGGCGGCGCTGTCGGCCTTGAGCCCGTCGACCCAGAGGTCCTTCTCGAGCCGGTGGTAGCCGGTGAAGGCCATGCCCTCCGAGGTGACGTCCTCGCGCCCGTCGATCTTTGGGTCGAGGTCTCCGAACGACGCGGCCACGGGTTCGATGCGCTCCCAGGGCAGACGAGCCTGGGGGTAGAGGGCCTTGGCCGCGGCCACGTTGCCGGCCTTGACGGCGGCGACGAACTCGGTGGTCTTGGCGACGAGGGCGTCGGCCTGGGTGCCGACGTAGGGCGTGTAGGCGGCGATGGCCGCGGCGACCTTCTCGTCGGTCTTGCCGGGGGCGGCGGTGCCGGTGACGGTGAAGGGCGCCCGGATGCCCTCGCCGACCATCCCCGGCTTGCAGGCCGTGGTCAGCGTGCCGGGTTCGGTCACCTCGACCTTGAGCTCGCGGCTGAGGCCGGGGGTGACGTTCTCGACCTCGGCGACGATGCGGTCGCCGGCGGCGTAGACGTAGAACTCGTTGACCTTGGTGCCCTGGTTCGTGATCCGGAAGGTCACCGTGCCGGCGCCCGCCGTGGTGGCACTCAGGGTGCACTCGGTGTCGGTGGCGGTGACCGTGATGGGGCCGGCGGGGGCCCCCGAGCTCCCGCCGGCCGCGCCGCTGGTCGCCGCGGCCCCAGCTCCCCCTGACGCGGTGCTGCATGCGCCCAGGGCGAGCAGGGCGAGGGCGGACAGGCCGGCCACGGCCAAGCGGCCGTGAGTCGGTCGGTAGGAGGGCATGACGAGATCTCCGAGCGTTCTGAGGGTGGTGAGGCCGGGTCGGTATGCGGCTCAGGCCGAGGTCGTCGCGCGCGACGGTGCGGACGACGGCGCCGGGGTGGGCGGCGCCTGGCCCGACTTGACCGGGCGCAGGAACAGGGTGAGCACCGTGCCGACATAGAGGACCCAGGCGACGGCCTGGAGCCAGGTGGTCTGGGGGCTGAAGTTGAAGATGCCCTTGAGTAGCGCGCCGTACCAGGAGTCGGCGGGGATGGTGCGGCTGACGTCGAAGGCGAGGTTGGTCAGACCCGGCAGGACGCCCGCCTCCTGGAGGTCGTGCAGGCCGTAGGCGAGGATGCCGCCGGCGACGACGACGAGCAGGATCCCGGTGTAGCGGAAGAACTTTGCGAGGTTGATCTTCACGGCGCCCCGGTAGATCGCCAGGCCGAGCAGGACCGCGGCACCGAGCCCGACAACCCAGCCGACGAGCGGCTGGGCGTTGCCCTGGCCCGCGGCCTGCGTCGTCGCGTAGAAGAAGATGGCCGTCTCGAGGCCCTCACGGCCGACGCCGAGAAAGCCGACGAGGGCGACCGCGAGCGGACCGATGTCGAGGGCCTTGTCGAGCCGGCCCTTCAGCTCGCCAGAGATCGTCCGGGCGGCGGTGCGCATCCAGAAGACCATGGCCGTGACGAAACCGACGGCGAGGATGGAGGCGCCGCCGCCGATGAGCTCCTGCTGCTCGAAGGACAGCTGCTGCGTGCCGAAGGTCAGCACCGCGCCCAACGCCACTGACAGCACGATGGCGACGGCGACGCCGGTCCAGACGTAGCGCAGCGCCCACCGACGGTCGGTCTTGACGAGGAAGGCGGCGAGGATCACGACGACGAGCGCGGCTTCGAGGCCTTCACGAAGCCCGATGAGGGCGTTGCTCACGAGCACGGCTACTCCAGGTCGGTGTCGACGGGTCGGTCGGCCACCCGGCATAGGGCGGCCCCTTCATCACAACACAGGTAAGCCTCACCTAACAAGTCCTGGTTCGGTCCCGGTGAGGCCTCGTGCTCCAGCGCAGCTCCGGGTGCTCAGTCGAGCAGCCCGTCCAACCACAGGCGGGCGGCGGCGAACTCGGCGTCGGTCGTCCCCACCAGCGGGAGCACCCGTTTGCGGTCGGCGCGGGGGTAGGAGCCGAGGTAGCGCACCTGCTGGCAGACCCGCTTCAGCCCCATAAGGGTCTCGGCCACCCGGGCGTCGGCGACGTGGCCCTCGATGTCGATGGAGAAGCAGTAGGACCCCATCGCCTCCCCCGTCGGTCGCGACTCGAGCCGGGTGAGGTTGACACCGCGCGCCGCGAACTGCTCGAGCAGCTCGAGGAGCCCGCCGGGGTGGTCCTCGCGCTGGTAGAGCACGAGGGTGGTCTTGTCGGAGCCCGTCGGCGCCGGCGTATGCCCCGGCCGGCTGACGAGCGCGAACCGGGTCACCGCGGTCGTGGCGTCTCCGACGTCGTGAGCCAGCACCTCCAGGCCGTGGATCTCGGCGGCCACGGGGGCGCATACCGCTGCCTGGTAGGCGACCGCCTCGGCCGCCGTCGGTGCGACGGGGTCGAGGTCGGCCGCCGCCGCAGCGGTCGACAGGGTCGAGACGTAGGCCGCGGCGGGCAGGTTGGCGTGCATCCACGACCGCACCTGCGCCCACCCGTGCGGGTGCGTTCCGACGGCCCGGACGTCGACGAGCCGGGTGCCGGGCCGCACCGCGACGACGAAGGTCACCGGCACGAGGACCTCGGCGGTGATGACGACGTCGGAGCCGACCGACAGGGCGTCGAGGGTGGCGCTGACGCCGCCCTCCACCGAGTTCTCGATCGGCACCATGGCCCCGTCGAGCGCACCGGCCCGCACGGCGTCGAGAGCGGCGGCGACCGAGTCGCAGGGCAACGCTTCGGCGTCCTCCGCGCCCGGCCATGCGGCGAGCGCCATCTGGCAGAAGGTGCCGGCCGGGCCCAGGAAGCCGTAGCGGAGGGTGTTGCTGTGGTCGGTCATCGCCGCCCCGTCGTCGCGGTCCGGCCGGGCCTGGCGACCCTCAGGGCCCCCTGCTCCCCGGGCGTGATGGTGTTCTCGCTGGACCCTCCCACGATGCCCCTTGCATAGGTGCGGGACTCACCCCGGGCGTGGGTCGAGGCGACAACGAGCCCGTCGCCGACGTCGCCGGCGTCGCCGACGAGCGCAGAGGAGAGGCTGAGCCCCCCGCCGGTGTCTTCGAACGCGTCGTCGCGCAGGACCGCGAGGTGGCGCAGCGACTGCGCGACCCCGGCCAGCTGCGCCGGGGTCAGGTTCACGCGGCCACGGTAGTACCCGCACAGTGGTGCGGCCGGTGACGTCCGGTCGCCGGCCGGTTGGAGACATGGGTCCATCTCCAGGGCCCCGACCGGCGGGGAGGTCTGGACCTGTCTCCTGCACCCGCCGGAGGGCCTGTGTCGGATGTCAGAGGGGATGGCCGGGGACCCGGACCGGAGGGCTCCCGAGAACGACTACCGGTCTGACGCGATCAGCCCGACCGGCGAGGTGACCAAGCCGAGCCACTGCTGACCGGCACCGTTATGGCCCGGGGTCAGCGCAGCGTGACCTGGCGGTTGAGCAGACCGGCCTTGGCCCGCCGCGCCTCGGCGGAGAGCGGCGTGCTGTCGCCGGCGGCCCCGTCGAGGGCGGTCGCCAGGGCGGCCACCGGACCGGCGAAGTCACCGGCCACCGCGTCGGTGGGCACCTCCCAGACCGGGACGAGCAGACCGCAGGCCCGGAACGCCCCCAGCAGGCGGGTCTCCGGGGTGAGCCGGTCGTGTTCGGTAGCGTGCAACCGGGCCAGTGCGGCCGTGGCCGTGTCCTCGTCGTACGGCAGGACCCACCGCACGTAGGCGCGCTCGTTGATGACACACCAGTAGACCGAGGCGGCCCCCTCGATGCGGGCGGTGGGGACCACCGACTCGTTGGCCCGTTCGAGCGACGCCTGGCCCTCCTCGTCGAGGTCGGCGTCGCCCACCCAGAAGTCGAACCCGTCGTGCAGGGTCACCTCGAACGGGACGCTCAGGTCGAGGACGTCCTGCAGCCGAGGGCTGTCCGCGGTCGGCGGCGGCACAGTGGCCACGGGGGTGCCTTCCTCGGCCGCGGCGGCGAGCAGCAGGGCCGCGGCGACGTCACGGCTGGCGTCGCCGCTCGTGGCGCCCGACTGGGTGGCCGCGAAGATCGCGCCACCGTTGCGGTGCAGGGCCGGCCAGGCCAGCGGGAGCACGGTCGTCACCGTCGCGGTCAGCGGGGTGCCCGAGGTGTCGTCCAGCCTGGTCAGCGAGACCGGCGCGGTCGCGGCGGGCAGGATCTCGCGCAGCGCGACCCATTCCGTCTCGGAGGGCATTCCCT
>JALZBI010000223.1 GCA_030947565.1 Actinomycetota bacterium | reverse complement strand
CACGGAATCCCGTGCGCCACGCTCCTCATGTCGCGCTGCCGTGCGCCACGCTCCTATTGGGCGCGGTCGGCGTTGGCGTGGATCGCGTCCCGCACGTACCGCGCCAGCCCCGGCTCGAGGTCGTCGTAGGTCTGGGTGAAGCGCGGGTCCGACACGTACATGTCGCCGAGGTTCCGGTGGAACTCCGGCGTCAGCGCGTAGAACCGGTCGTCGATGTGCTGCCGGTGCGCCTCCGCCGCGTCCATGGCCCGGTCGCTCGTGGCAGGCTCGCCGGACCGCTTGGCGTCGACGAACGCCGCGTTGACCGCGTCCATCTCGGCCTTGACCGCGACCCAGTCGTCCCTGGTGTAGCCCGCGGCGCGGCTCTGCGACTGCTTCCACATGTCGCTGTCGCCCCACCGCTGCTGCGCCTCGGCGGCGTACTCCTCCGAGAACCCGTCGCCGAACAGCTCGCGCTGCTCGGCCTTGCTCAGCTGGATCCCTGACATCTGCTTCTCCAATGCTCGGTCGATCGCTGACACGAGCCCACTCAGCTCGTCCAGCCTGGACATGACCGCGTCCCGTTGCCGGCGCAGATGCGACGTGAGGTCGGCGCCGCTCTCGTCGAGCAGCGTGACGATCTCCTCCAGGGCGAACCCGAGACGCCGGTAGACGACGACGTTCTGCAGCCGTTCGAGGTCGGCGACCCCGTAGAGGCGGTAGCCCGCCGGGGAGCGGTCGCTCGGGCTGACCAGCCCGATCTCGTCGTAGTGGTGCAGCGTGCGCACCGTCACGCCGAGCTCGTCGGCCACCTGCCCGACCGTCCACACCTGGCCGGCGATCTCCTGCTCCGGCATCCGTTCTGCGGTCATGCGGACAGCCTCCGGCCTGACGTCGCGTGAGGGTCAAGGCCGTTTGTCGCGCCCGCGACCCCGCTGCTCGAGCGTAGGCGGTCAGCGCCGCGCTCCGGCCTCCATGCCCAGCCCGGATGTCGTCGCCACGGCCTCGGTCAGCAGGGTGAGGGTCCGCTCCCGGGCCGGCGAGCGCCGGGGGTCGGAGCCGGCATACGCGCCGGCGACCGGGTGGAGCATGACCTCGTCGACAGCGTAGGTCTCGGCGAGGTCGCGCAGCCGGTCGGCCACCGAATCGGGGGTCCCGACAAGCCACCGGTCGAGCATCGACGCGGCGAGCGCCTCGTGCTCCGGGGGCAGCGGCTCGGCCTGGGCGGCCTCGACCGACAGCTGCGGCCGCAGAGCGCCCCGGGTGCGCAGGGCCACCATCGCGAGGACCTGCGGGCGGGCCAGCGCCTGCGCCTCCTCCACGGTCTCGGCGACGCAGACGTTGACGGTGAGAAAGGTCGTCGGTGCGGCCGCAGTGGCGCTCGGCCGGAAGCCCCGGCGGTATGCGTCGAGGGCCTCCGCCGTGCCGTGACCGGAGAAGTGGTGGGCGAACACGTAGGGCAGGCCGAGCTCGGCGGCGAGGTGGGCGGAGTAGTCGGACGACCCGAGCAGCCACACCGGCGGCACGGAGGTCGAGCGCGGCGTCGCGTGCAGCACGTACTCCTGGCCGCCGAGGTCGAGACCGACGCCCGCCGGGTTCATCATGGCCACGACGTTCTGCACGTACTCCGGGAAGTGGTTGACCGCGTCGGCCTCGACCCCGCCCGCGCCGTGTCGCAGCGCCCAGCTGGTCACCGGGTCACTGCCCGGCGCCCGGCCGATGCCCAGGTCGATCCGACCAGGGTGCGCCGCCTCGAGGAGGGCGAACTGCTCCGCGACGACGAGCGGGGCGTGGTTCGGTAGCATGACGCCGCCCGACCCGACCCGGATGCGCTCCGTGGCCCCCGCGACCATGGCGATGAGGACGGCCGGGTTGGTGGCGGCGACCGCGGGCATGTTGTGGTGCTCGGCCAGCCAGTAGCGGTGGTAGCCGTTCCCGTCCGCCGTCTGCGCGAGCACCAGGGAGGCCGCGATCGCGTCACCCGTGGTCTGGTCGGCTCGCACGGGTACGAGGTCGAGCACGGACAATGACAAGCCTGACAAGCCTGACAGGCCTGGCCGGGCCGACAGGGATCCCGCACGTCGATCGCTCACGTGAGGGGCAACAGCGGGGGGCCGTGTCGCTGTTCCCGGCGCTGCGCACCCACTAGCGGACGCTGATCGAGAGCCGGCTCAGCAGCTCCGACCGGGTCGACACCCCACTGCGGCGCTTGATCCGGGCGATGTGATGTTCCACGGTCTTGGCCGAGAGGTAGAGCGTCTCGCCGACCTGCCGATAGGTCATCCCGGCCAGCACGAGCTCGACGACCTCACGCTCGCGACGGCTGAGCGGCACCGCCCCGGCCCGGCGCTCTGAGACAGCGGACGCGGTATGCCCGGGATCAGGTGACGTCGTCGAGGCCAGCAGGTCGCGCGCGCACTCCAGGAGAGCCGCGGTGTCCTTCCGGTCGGCGGCCCGGGCGGCGGCGTGCCCGGCCAGCCGAGCGCCCTCCCACCGCTGTCCGACGGATGCCAGCCCGCGCGCCGCGGGCTCGACCTGGGCCGGGTCGACGTGGTGGCCGAGGACGGCGATCCACGCCCGGCCCGCTCGGGCCAGGGCGGTCGCGAACGGACTGGTCCGGGCGGCCGCGACGAGGACCGCCGCGTGCGGAGCCATGGCCTGGGGCCGGTTGGTGAGAATGGCGGCCTGCACGCCGTACCAGTGGAAGGCGGGCGCCCACAGCGGCGGCATACCCAGCCGGTCGAGCAGGTCCATGGCCCGCCCCCAGAGCGGCTCGACCAGCTCGCTCTCCCCCATCCGGGCGGCGGCCAGGCCGATCTCACCGAGCGGGAGCAGGGAGTAGAGGTCGACGGGATGGCCGACCAGCACGCCGCGGGCGTCGACCCAGAGCCGGGCCAACGCCCGCACGTCGTCCTGCCGGCGAGCCAGACCGACCCGAAGACCCCACATCCACGGCTCGTCCCGCGGCGCGGCCGGCTCGAGGTCGGCGAGGTGGGCATGGGCCTCGGCGTACTGGCCCGCCTGCATGCTTGTCCACGCCCGGAGGGCGACGGTGCGGGAGCGGTCGGCCGGAAGGAGGTCATGCTGGTGGGTCATCGCAGCGCACAGGAGGGACTCGGCCATGGCGAGGTCGCCGCCGTGCAGGGCGACGAGAGCGCCGAGCGAGGCAGGCTGGTCGGGGAGCAGGTCGCGACGCCCGAGAGGCGCGCGGCTGGCCTGCACCAGCGTGGACAGCGCGGCCGAGGGGTCCGGCCCGAAGGAGGAGCGCACCGCCGCCGCCATCGCGCGCATCGGCGACCCGATGAGAGCCGGGCGGTCGCGCTGCTCCGCCGCGAGCAGCGAGTCGGCCTGCTGCCGTTCGCCGTCGCCGTACAACACGTAGGCGGCCACCGAGGTGGCGCCGGCCGCCTGCAGGAGACCCTCGTGACCCACCGCCCAGCGGCAGAGCGCAGCGGCATCGTGCAGCTGCCCGGAGAGCACCGCCACGGTGGCGGCCACGCGCAGACCACCGCCTCCGCTCTCGAGGCCGTCCGGAAGGGTGTTGAGGGCGGCGGACGAGGCACCGAGCTCCCCGGACATCGCCAGGGCCTCCGCCCGACGCACGGCCAGGCGAGACCCCTCTCCCCCGCACTGCGCCGCGGCCAGCAGGAGCGACGCGGCCTCGGCCGGGTCGGCCTCCAGCCTGGCTTCGCCGCGCGCCTCGAGCGCAGCGGCGAGGCGTGGATCTCGCAGGCCCGCGCCGGCGAGCTCCGCCGAGATCGCCTCCAGGTCGACGTCGGCGGCCGTCAGGTCGTCCACCAGCGACTCCGACAGGTGGGGCCGGATGCGGTGCCGGGGCAGGTGCAGCAGCACGGCCCGGCGAACCAGGGGCGGGACGTGGCCGTCGCGGGTGAGCACACCGGCGTCGTAGAGCCGGTCGAGCAGGTCGCGCAGCTGCGTCGCGTCGAGATCGCGCAGCGGGGCGGGGCGGGGTCCTCGGTCGACGGGGTAGCCGGCGCACAGCGCCATGAGGACCTCACCGACCCGAGCTGGAAGCCGGTTCACCGTGCGCAGCACCTGCCGCTCCGGGCCGGTCGGTTGCCCCGGCCGCGGTGAACGGTCGACCGACCCGGGGTGGTCGAGCAGCTTCGTGACGAGCCAGGGCAGCCCCCCCGTGAGTCGGACGACCGACTCCGCGTCGAGCATCCCCCAGGCGTCGTCCTGACGTGAGAGGAGCAGCGACTCGACCTCATCGACCGACCACGGTTCGAGGCCCACGACGTCACCAGCCTCGACCAACGGGCCGAGGCCGGGGCCGAACGAGCCGCCGGGCGGCGGGGTCGTGGCCGCCAGCACCCGCGTCCCCGCCTGTGCCATCGCGGTCAGGCGATGCAGCCCGTCGGCGGTCAGCAGGTGTGCGTCGTCGACGACCACGACGTCAGGGTGGTCAGGGTGGTCAGGGTGGTCAGGGTGGTCAGGGTGGTCCCCGACGGCGTAGCGATGCAGCCGCAGGCCGACGGTCTGACCACCGCGCTCCAGCTGGCGCAGCGCGCTGGACTTCCCGTAGCCCGTCGGGGCCACCAGAACGATGTGACCGTGGCCCCCGGCGAGCAGCTCCAAGGCATGCTCCGCCCCTTCCGTCATGACCTCGGGCTGCAACGCCGGTGGCTGCGCGCCCGGGTGGTCGGACGGCGCGCGCATCACCGGGTGCTCACGGGGTTGGGGTGTCCGCGGCCACGTTCGCACTGACGTTCGCCGGCGCGCCGAGGTCCTGGGGCTGCACCGCGCCGCCGGCGTCGTTGGCACCTCCCCCGGCTGAGCCGCCCCCCGGGTCAACCGCGGCCGGCGAGGTCACCTCCAGTACGGGCGCCGGTGCCGGCGCCGACGTTGTCTCCGGCGGGGGGTCGGGGGCGACGGCCGGCCCGGGGGTCCCGGTCGTCACC
>JALZBI010000222.1 GCA_030947565.1 Actinomycetota bacterium | reverse complement strand
CTCTCGATCTCGTCGAGTCCCGTTGTCGCACCGTTGGACTCGTGCAGGTGCAGCCGGTCGGCATACCCGCGCATGGTGCGCAGGCCCTCGGTGACTCCCGGGAGGTGGCTCATCCGGTCGTCGAGGGAGCCTGCGGTCGAGGCCTGCTCGAACGCCCGGCGGATGGCGTGCAGGCGCGCGGCTCCGAAGCCGTCGGCCTCGGCGGCTTCCAGCGAGAGGAGCCGTTCGAACAGGGTGTGCGACTCGTGCTCGTAGGAGAAGACCACCGCGTGACCACCGCCCCGGACGACGTTGCGGACCATCTGCATGGCCATCGTCGTCTTCCCGAGCCCCTGGGGCCCGCCGAGCAGCACCAGCTCGCCCGACCGGAACCCACCGGCGAGCGCGTCGTCCAGGGGCCGGAACCCCGAGGGCAGCACCACGGCGCCCGGCGTCTCGCCCCGGCGAATGGCGTCGTCGGTGCGGGCCAGCAGATCGGCGACGGAGGAGAGGCGCCCCTCGGCGGGCGGGGTCATGGCCTCAGTCCATCAGCCGGATGCGCCAGGGGCAGCGGTTTCCCGCCAACCCCGTTCTGACCCGCCCGGTCGGCCGACCCCCGGGCGTCACCGTCACAGGGCGATACCGACGTACTTGGTCTCGAGGTACTCCTCGATGCCCTCAGGCCCTCCCTCCCGGCCGAACCCGCTCTGCTTCACCCCACCGAACGGCGCGGCGGGGTTGGAGACGACGCCCTGGTTGACCCCGACCATGCCGTACTCCAGTGCCTCGCTCACCCGGACCGCCCGCGTCAGGTCCTGCGTGAACAGGTAGGCGACGAGCCCGAACTCCGTGTCGTTGGCCATCCGCACGGCTTCTGCGTCGGACGAGAAGGTGGAGATCGGGGCGACGGGGCCGAAGATCTCCTCCTGGTGCAGGCGCGCGGACCGGGGCACGTCGGTGAGCACGGTCGGCTGGAAGAAGTACCCAGGCCCCTTCTGCGCCTCGCCCCCGGTGAGGACCTTGGCTCCCTTGGCCACCGCGTCGTCGAGCAGCTCAGTCACCTTGGCGACGGCCTTGGCGTCGATGAGCGGCCCGACGGTCACGCCCTTCTTCGTCCCCTTGCCGAGGGTCAGCGCGCCCATCCGGGCCGCGAACTTGCGGGAGAACTCCTCGGCGACCGACTCGTGAACGTAGAACCGGTTGGCCGCGGTGCAGGCCTCGCCGATGTTGCGCATCTTGGCGAGCATCGCGCCCTCGACGGCGCGGTCGACGTCGGCGTCCCCGAAGACGAGGAACGGCGCGTTGCCACCAAGCTCCATCGACACCCGTAGCAGCTGCTCGGCCGACTGTTCCACCAGCGTGCGGCCCACCCCCGTCGACCCGGTGAAGGTCAGCTTGCGCAGCCGGTGGTCGCGGATCAGGGGCTCGCAGACGTCGGCCGTATGCGACGTGGTGACGACGTTGAGCACGCCGTCGGGCAGGCCGCACTCCTGCAGGACCTGTGCGAGCAGCAGCATGGTCAGCGGCGTCTGCTGGGCCGGCTTGACGACCATGGTGCAGCCCGCGGCCACCGCCGGCCCGATCTTGCGGGTGCCCATGGCGAGCGGGAAGTTCCAGGGCGTGATCATCAGTGCGGGGCCGACCGGCTGGCGCATGGTCATCAGCCGGGTCCGGCCGTCCGGCGATACCGACCACTGCCCGCGAACGCGGACGGCCTCCTCCGAGAACCACCGGAAGAACTCGGAACCGTAGGTGACCTCACCGCGAGACTCGGCCAGCGGCTTGCCCATCTCGAGGGTCATCGCCAGGGCGAAGTCCTCGGCCCGTTCGGTGATGCGCTCATAGGCCGTGCGCAGGATCTCGCCGCGCTCTCGGGGCGGGGTCGCCGCCCACTCCGGTTGTGCGCGGACGGCCGCGTCGAGAGCCGCCTCCCCGTCCGCGACGGTCGCGTCCGCGACGTCGGTCAGGGTGCGGCCGGTGGCGGGGTCCTCGACGGCGAACGTGCTCCCGTCGGACGCGTCGCGCCAGACGCCCCCGATGAGCAGCTGCGTGGGGACGGCGCGGAGGAGGGCGGACTGCGTTGGCGTCGCGGGCATACCCCTGTTCTTACCGGATACCCAGCCGGTGCTGCCCGACCGCCCCGCGGGTCAGCGGTCGAGCAGGGGCCGGTCCGGGTCGTATGCGTCGCTGGTGGCGCCGTCACGGCGGCGGCCAGCGATGGCCGACAAGGCCTCCAGGACAACGCGGTTAGCCAGCGCAGCGGTGATGTCGGCGTGGTCGTAGGGCGGGCTGACCTCGACGACGTCCATGCCCACGACGGGCAGCTCGAGACACAGGCGCCGCACGCTGTCGAGCAGCTCGCGGGCCGTGAGGCCACCGGGCTCGGGGGTGCCCGTCCCCGGAGCGTGCCCGGGGTCGCAGACGTCGATGTCGACGGAGAGGAAGACGCCGTCGCAGTCGTCCAGGGCGATGTGCGACGCCTCGGTGAGGCAGGCGTCGAGGCCACGGCGCCCGATCTCGGTCATCTCGTAGGAGCGGAAGCCCTCGCCGCTCATCCAGTCGAGGGTGTCCGGCGGTGGCCAGTAGCCGCGGAGCCCGACCTGCAGGAACCGGTCGCCGCGCACCGCACCCGACTCGATGAGCCGGCGCATCGGCTGGCCGTGGCCCCAGAGGGAGCCGAACTCGATGTCGCCCGTGTCGGCGTGCGCGTCGAAGTGGACCATCGACACCCGTCCGTGCCCGAGGACGTTGGCCACGCCTTTGGCGTCCGGGTACGCGATGGAGTGGTCACCGCCGAGGACGAGCGGGACGGCTCCCGCCCGGGCCACCTTCTCCACCGCGGCCTCGAGGGCGGGCAGGGCCACCTCGATGTCACCGGAGAACATCTCGACGTCGCCCGCGTCGACGACCCGGAGGTCGCGCAGCCCGTCGGTGCGCAGGGCCAGGGACGGGCGCGACCCGTCGTGCGGCAGGTAGTCGGTCGTGCGGATCGCCTGCGGTCCGAACCGCGCTCCCGGTCGGTGCGACGTGCCGCCGTCGAACGGGGCGCCGAGGATGACGACGTCTGCCCCCGCATACGTCGCCTCGTCGTCCAGGTCGCAGCGCTCGACCCCGAGGAACGTCACGTCGGGGCCGTACTGCGCGCCGTACCGGGTCATCGCCACAACGTAGTCCACCTGTTCTGGAGCCGATGAGAACCGCGAACAGGCTTGGCTGAGAGGCGACCTGGGTCCATTGTCTCGGTTGCCGAGCAGCGCCATCGTGGGAGGCACGTCTGACGACCGGCGTCAGCCGTTCCCGAGGAAGAGGCCTTTCATGAACGCTCGTCGCGCTGTCGTCGTCGGTGCCGCCACGCTGGCGGCCCTCTCCTGTGGTGTCGCGCCCGCCGTCGCCGCCCCGTCGGCGGACGACGGATGCAGCTTCTTCCACGGCTTGACGACCTGCGTCGCGGCGACGTCGGACGTGCAGACGTTCACTGCGCCCCACGGTGTGGACGGGACGAAAGTCTCTGCGGGTCCCACCGCCTGGGGGAGCGCGTGCCTGGCCTTGGCTCCGGGCACCTGGTACTACGGCGCGTTCGACGGCGCGGCCATCCAGGAGACAGTCACGACGACGGTCACGACGACGTACCGAGGCCGGACCGGTCGCCACAAGAAGACCACCACCTCCACCGTCGTCGCGCCTGCGACCTACCGGGTGACGGAGGGCACCATCTACTGCTACGTCAAGGGCCAGGCTCCGCAGACCTTCGATGCCCCCTACCCGAGCTGACGCCCCTCAGGGGCGTTAGGCCTCGATGTTGGCCATGACGTGCTTGACGCGGGTGTAGTCCTCGAACCCGTACATCGACAGGTCCTTGCCGTAGCCGCTGCGCTTGAACCCGCCGTGTGGCATCTCGGCGACGAGCGGGATGTGGGTGTTGATCCACACGCACCCGAAGTCGAGCGCCTTCGACACCCGCATGGCCCGGCCGAAGTCGCGTGTCCACACGCTCGACGCGAGGCCGTAGTCGACGCCGTTCGCCCACCGGACCGCCTCGGCCTCATCGCTGAACCGCTGCACGGTGATGACTGGACCGAAGATCTCCTCCTGCACGGCCTCGTCGTCCTGCCGGATCCCGGACACGACGGTGGGCTCGAGGAAGTACCCGTCACCCAGCGCCGATACGCGGTGGCCGCCCGCGCCCACGGTCGCGTGGTCCGGCAGCCGGTCGAGGAACCCCGTCACGCGGTCCAGCTGCCCCGCGCTGTTGACCGGCCCGAAGAGCGCCTCGCCGTCGTCCGGCATGCCCACCCGGGCCGAGCTCGACGCATACTCGCTCAACGCGGCGACGAAGTCGTCGTGGATGCGTGGCGCCGCCAGCACCCGGGTCGCCGCCGTGCAGTCCTGCCCCGCGTTGAAGTATCCGGCGACCGCGATCCCCTCGACCGCGGCCTCGATGTCGGCGTCGTCGAACACGACGACCGGTGCCTTGCCGCCGAGCTCGAGGTGAACGCGTTTGATCCCCGGAGCGGCGCTCGCCGCGACCTCCGAGCCCGCCCGCACGGAGCCGGTGATCGCCACCAGCGCCGGGGTGGGGTGCTCGACGAGCGCCCGGCCGGTGTCGCGGTCTCCACACACGACGTTGAACGTGCCGGGCGGGAGGAACTCGGCGGCCAGCTCGGCCAGCCGCAGCGTCGTCTCGGGTGTGGTGTCGCTCGGCTTGAGGACGACGGTGTTGCCGGCCGCCAACGCTGGCCCGATCTTCCAGACGGCCATCATCATGGGGTAGTTCCAGGGCGTCACCTGCCCGACGACGCCGATCGGCTCGCGTCGGACCCACGACGTGTGGCCCCGCATGTACTCCCCCGCCGCCCGGCCCTCGAGCACCCGCGCCGCGCCGGCGAAGAAGCGCAGCTGGTCCACCATCGGCGGGACCTCCTCCGACGCGGTCAGCGCG
>JALZBI010000221.1 GCA_030947565.1 Actinomycetota bacterium | reverse complement strand
CTGAGGGGCACGAAGACGCATACGGGAACAGTTCGCACGGTAAGGGAAGCAGGCTGCAGCAGCGATGATCGACGAGACGCTCTTCGAGGCCGAGGAGAAGATGGAGAAGGCGGTCGACGTCGCCAAGGAGGACTTCGCCGGCATCCGCACCGGCCGAGCCAACCCGGGGATGTTCAACAAGCTGCTCGTCAATTACTACGGCGCGCCCACGCCGTTGCAGCAGCTCGCCTCCTTCCAGACGCCTGAGGCCCGCACGATCCTCATCAGCCCGTTCGACAAGTCGTCGATGCACGAGATCGAGAAGGCGCTGCGCGACTCCGACCTCGGGGTCAACCCCGGCAACGACGGCAACGTCATCCGCTGCGTGCTGCCGGTGCTCACCGAGGACCGCCGCAGGGAGTACATCAAGCTGGCGCACAACAAGGCCGAGGAAGCGCGGGTCTCCATCCGCAACGTCCGCCGCCGGGCCAAGAGCGACCTCGACAAGCTCGTTAAGGACGGCGAGGTGGGCGAGGACGACGGGTCGCGCGGCGAGAAGGACCTCGACGGACTGACGAAAAAGTATGTGGACACGATCGACGGCCTGCTCAAGGGCAAGGAGGCTGAGCTGCTCGGGGTCTGACCGAGACCCGACCCAGACCCGACCCAGACCAGCGATGAGCGAGCCGATCATGAGCGACGGCAACGACCCGGGCGAGGGCGCCGTCGTCGCACCGGTGACCTCGGAGGCGCAGTCGGTCAAGAGCTCACGGGCCGGACGCAACCTCCCGGCGGCCGTCGGGGTGGGCGTCGCCCTCGGTGTGGCGATCGTCGTCACCCTCTTCGTCCTGCCGAAGTGGACGTTCGTCGTCCTCGCGACGGCCTCGGTATGCGTCGGCGTCTGGGAGCTTTGCCGGGCGATGCGGGCGGGTGGCTTCGACGTGCCGGTGGTCCCGAGCCTCGTCGGCGCCATCTCGATGCTGGCCTCCGCCTACGTCGGCGGTGGGTCGGCCCTGCTCATCTGCTTCACCCTCACAGGCATCGCCGTGCTGGTCTGGCGGGTGGCCGACGGCGTCGCCGGGGCGGCGCGTGACGTCATGGGCGGGGCGCTCGTAGCCGCCTACCCGTCTCTGCTGGCGGCGTTCAGCTCCCTCCTGCTCGCGCCCGGCGACGGGGCATGGCGGCTGTTCACCTATATCGCGCTGACCGTGGCGAGCGACATCGGGGGGTATGCCGTGGGTGTCCTCCTGGGACGACACCCGATGGCCCCGACCATCAGCCCCAAGAAGTCATGGGAGGGCTTCGCCGGCTCGGTCGCCTGGTGTATGGCCGTCGGCGTCGCCTGCGTGGTCCTGGCGCTGCACGGCCCTTGGTGGGTCGGGCTCGTGGTCGGCCTCGCGGCGGCGGTCGGCGCGACGACGGGCGACCTCGTCGAGTCGACGATCAAGCGTGACCTCGGCATCAAGGACATGTCCAACATCCTTCCCGGGCACGGTGGGCTGATGGACCGCCTCGACTCGCTCGTCATGACCGCCCCGATCGTCTGGGCGGTCCTCGCGGTGCTCGTGCCTCCGGCGGGCTGATCGGCTGGTTCGGGTCGGACGACGAGATCCCACCGCTCAGCCGGCCGCGTCCAGCAGGTCGGCCACCACGGCTCGGGTGAGCGGGCGGTCGAACAGCTCGGTCGCCCACCCGGCCATGTCGGCCCGCACCGCTTCGTCGGAGGTCGTCAGCCACCGCTTCCCGGCGAGGTGGCCGATGTGGCCCAGCACCGCGACCACCGTGGTGAACGACTCGGGTCCGCGCAGCCGCGCCGGCCCCCCGGCGGCGGCATACGCGTCGACCAGCGTCCGGGCGCGGCCCGAGTCGGCCGCCCCGCGGGCATCGGTGGCGAACTCCGCGACCACGTGCGCCAGCTCGTAGTCGGGGTCGAGCGGGCCGGCGTTGTCGAAGTCGAAGACGCACAGCCCACCGGCCGATCGCGCTCTGAGGTTGTCGGCGAACAGGTCGCGATGGCAGACCCGCAGCGTCCGAGGCGGCCGGACGCCGGCCTCCAGGGCCACCAGCTCGTCCCGATGTGCGGCCAGGTCCTCGGCGAAGGGCGCACCGGCGCGACGCAGCGCGCTCACCTGCTCGTCCCAGGCCGCCGGCCCGACGGGCGTCACGAACCACGGGTCGACCTCGGCCGGCATCCCGGTCGCCCACGGTCCGTCCGGCACCCGGTGCAGGCCGGCCAGCAGCTCACCGACGGCCACGGGGTCGAGCCCGATGTCGGCGGCCGCGAGGTCGACCCACGCCAGCACCCGCACCGTCAGACCGCCGCCGAGAGGGGCGAGGACGTCGCCCGAGAAAGTCCGCCGTACGGCCGGAGCCGGCACCCCCGCCCGGACCGCCGCCTCCTGGAACGCGGCGGTGGCCGAGGCTCCCGGCTCCTGGTCGTCGTTCTCGTTGGTCTTCACGGCCCAGACACCGGTCGACGCCTCGAGCCGCCACACCGCCCCGACCCGGCCGAGGGCCACCGGGTCGACGGAGAGCACGCCCTCGCCGAGGTCGAACGCCGCGCAGACCCGAGCGGCAAGCTCCGGATCACGAGCACCGAGCACGTCGGGATCCTCCTCGGGTTGCTGAGAGAATGTCCACCTGATGTCCGAGTCCCCGCAGGATCTGCCGACCCCGAGCGCCGCCCCACCCGCACCCGGCCGGCTCACCTTCACCGCCCCCCGACGTGGCAAACCGCCGAGGCATCTCGCCGACCTCACCCCGGCCGAGCGCACCGAGGCGGTGAAAGCCTTGGGACACCCCGGTTTCCGGGCGAAACAGCTGTCGACCCACTACTTCGAGCGCCTCGTCGACCGACCCGACAAGATGACCGACCTGCCCAAGGCGATGCGCGACCAGCTGGTCCGAGACCTGCTGCCGCCCTTGCTGACGCCCCACGTCGTGCGCACCGCCGACGACGGGATGACCGTCAAGTCGGCCTGGCGCCTCCACGACGGCGCCATCGTCGAGTCGGTGCTCATGCGCTACCCCAACCGGGTCACCATCTGCATCTCGAGCCAGGCCGGCTGCGGGATGAACTGCCCCTTCTGCGCGACCGGCCAGGCGGGTCTGACCCGCAACATGTCGACGGCCGAGATCGTCGAGCAGGTCGTGTCGGCCGCCCGCTCTCTCCGTCGTGGCGACCTCCCCGGCGGTGAGGGCGAGGAGGAGCAGGCCACCCCCCTGAGGGTCAGCAACGTCGTCTTCATGGGCATGGGCGAGGCGCTCGCCAACTACAAGGCCGCCATCGGCGCGATCCGTCGCCTCACCGACCCGGCTCCGGACGGCCTCGGTATGTCGGCCCGCGGCATCGTCATGTCGACCGTCGGTCTCGTCCCGGCGATCGACAAGCTGGCCGAGGAGGGCATCCCCGTCACACTGGCGCTGTCGCTGCACGCTCCGGACGACGAGCTGCGCAACGAGCTGGTGCCGATCAACACCCGGTGGTCGGTCGACCAGGCCATCGACGCGGCCCACCGCTACTTCGTGACGACGAAGCGTCGCGTCTCCATCGAGTACGCGCTGATCCGCGACATCAACGACCAGGCTTGGCGCGCCGACCTGTTGGCGCGCAAGCTGACGCAGCGCGGGCGGGGCTGGGTGCACGTCAACCCCATCCCGCTCAACCCCACGCCGGGCTCGAAGTGGACCGCGTCGCGGCCGGGCGTCGAGCAGCAGTTCGTCGAGCGGCTGCGTGCGGCCGGCATCCCGACGACGATCCGCGACACCCGGGGTCAGGAGATCGACGGCGCCTGCGGCCAGCTCGCGGCCGCGACCGCCTGAGTGACCGTCGTCGTCGTCGTCGTCGGCCGGCCGGTGGGGCCCGCCCTCAGGGTCGGCGGCCGAGTGTGTAGCGAGCGTCCTGCCAGAGCGTGATCGACCCGTCGGGAGCGGCGACCGCGCGGAGCCGCTCGAACGCCTGAGCCTTGACGTCGGGCCTCAGGTCCTCCGGGATCACGGACCAGAACGCTCGTTGACCCAGCGACATCGAGAACCGGTACCAGTGCTCGGGGTCCGCGAAGCGCACCGTGACCCGCCGAGACGCCGTGCGCACGTCGACCAGGTCGACGCTGCGCAGGAGGCTCTCGACGCCGGCGTCCGACCCGAACGGACCCGCCGCACCGCTCGTCCGTGCGTCGAGCAGGTCGGGGGGGAGGTAGGGAGCGAACACCTCGTCCAGCTCGACCCAGCTCGGGTCCCGCCCGCCGAAGGTGGCGACGCCGAGCCGCCCGCCGGGTCGGAGCAGCTCGACCCAGCGCCGGAGGGCGGTCGTCGGGTCGGGAAGGAAGAAGAGCACGAGGGACGAGGCCACGAGGTCGGCGTGGCCGACCCAGCCGTCGACCGCGCCCGGATCCGGCGCCTGGGCGTCGAGCACGACCAGCGACACCCGGTCGAGCCCCTCGCTCTCGGCGAGCGCCCGGCAGGCCTTGAGCATGCCTGGTGAGATGTCGCCCCCCAGCACCGCACCCGACGGGCCCACCCGTCGCGCGATCGGCAAGAGCGCCGCCCCACGCCCACAGCCGAGGTCGACGGCCCGCTCACCCGCATGGGGGTCCAGCTCATCGACCAACCCGGATGCGATAGGGGTGATGAAGTCGACGCCGACCTGGTCGTAGCTGCCGGCCAGGGCGTCCCAGAGGCGCACGACCTGCTCAGGCGTAGGGGTCATGAGGCGATGATCCTCCTCCTCCGAGCCCGCGGTGCGTCAGTCGGTGTAGCAAAGCTGTCGAAAGCGGTTGAGCAGGCCCGGGTGGGCGCCCTCCACCGCGCTGGTGCCGGCGTCACCCGACGGATCGCCGTGCCGGGCGTAGAGCCACAGGATCAGCTGACCACCGGTGCCGGTGACCGCAGGCATACCCTGCGCCTCGACGTCGGCGGCCGTCGTCCGGGAGGCCCGGCTCG
>JALZBI010000220.1 GCA_030947565.1 Actinomycetota bacterium | reverse complement strand
TCGCCGGCCTGACGCCGGTGAGCATCATCGAGTCGTTCGGGACGGGCTTCGCCGGGTCGAGATCGGTCACCGTCTTCATCGTCGTCCTCCCGGTCATCGGCCTGATGGAGCGCTATGGCCTGCAGGATCAGGCACGCACGCTCATCAGCAAGCTGGCCCGCCTGACGACCGGGCGGCTCCTCGCCGCATACCTGTTCGTCCGGCAGGCCAGCGCGGCGCTGGGGCTGACCGCGATCGGCGGACCCGCCCAGGCGGTCCGGCCGATCGTGGCGCCGATGGCCGAGGCCGCCGCCGAGCGGGAGCACGGCTCGCTCACTGAGCGGATGCGGGAGAAGGTGCGGTCGTATGCCGCCTCGGCCGACACGGTGGGGCTGTTCTTCGGCGAGGACATCTTCGTAGCGGTCGGCTCGATCCTGCTCATCACCGGGTTCGTCGACACCACCTACGGCCTCAAGCTGGAGGCTCTCCAGATCGCGCTCTGGGCCATCCCCACCGCGCTCTGCGCGCTGGTCATCCACGGCGCCCGGATGCTCCGCTTCGACCGGCAGCTGCAACGGATGGCCCTCGATCCACGACCGACGTCGGCATCGACCGGAAGCAGCGGCCCCAGCGGCACGACGGAGGCGGGCCGATGATCAAGGTCGAGTGGTTCTACTGGCTCTGCGCCGGCATCTTCCTCGTCGTCGCCGCGATCCGCCTCATGGACCGTGACGACCCGAAACGCTTTGGCAGCGCTGCGTTCTGGAGCATCCTGGCGTTCACCTTCGTCTACGGCACCCTCGTCGTGGCCAAGACCGGCAGCGCCCTGCTGGAAGGCATCGCAGTCCTGTTGCTCGCCGTCCTGGCCGGGGTCGGATTCCCCGGCCGCGGCACCACGAAGACCACGAGCCCGGACGAGCGAGCCGCGGCCGCCCGGCGGTTCGGCAACCGGCTCTTCATCCCCGCCCTCATCATCCCGGTGGTGGCCGTGATCTTCGGGGCGGCGCTCAAGGACGTCAAGATCGGCGACGGGCTCCTGCTCGAGACCGGCTTCGCGACGATCATCGGCCTCGGTGTGGCCGCCCTCATCGCCCTCGGCGTCGGCATGGCGATCTTCCGGGTGCGCAGCCCTATCGTGCCGTTCCGAGAGGGCGACCGGCTGCTGGGCCACATCGGCTGGGCCGCGATCCTCCCGCAGTTCCTCGCCACCCTGGGGCTGCTGTTCACCACCGCCGGCGTCGGGAAGGCGGTGGGCTCGATCACCAACGCGATCCTGCCCAAGGGCGTCCTGCTCCTGGCCGTCCTCGTCTACTGCCTCGGCATGGCCATCTTCACCATCATCATGGGCAACGCCTTCGCCGCGTTCCCCGTCATGACCGCCGCCGTCGGCTGGCCCCTGCTCGTGCAGCAGTTCCACGGCAACGCACCGGCCGTGTTCGCCGTCGGGATGCTCGCCGGGTTCTGCGGCACCCTGGTGACCCCGATGGCCGCCAACTTCAACATCGTCCCCGCGGCCCTGCTCGAGCTGAAGGACCAGTACGGGCCGATCAAGGCGCAGATCCCGACCGCCGTCCCCCTGCTCGCGTGCAACGTCGTCATCATGTACTTCCTGGCGTTCCCCCACTGACATGCGCCAGGACGACGCGAACGCGTGGGGCCGCACCCTTCCCGATCTGCTGGGGCGCACCTATCCGTATGCCGCACAGCACATCTCGCGAGGACCTGATGACGTCGACGTCACGCCGGACCGGCTGCACCCGGCGTTCCACGGGTGCTTCGACTGGCACTCGTCCGTGCACATGCACTGGTCGGCCGTGCGGCTGCTCACCGTCGCGGCCGACCTCCTCGACGACGACGTGGCCACCGGTCTCGCCACCCTGCTGGACGCCCGGCTGACGGACCACCACGTCGCGGCCGAGGCGGCATACCTGCGCGAGCGTCCGACCTACGAGCGGCCCTACGGGTGGGGATGGGCCGCCAAGCTGGCCGCCGAGACGGCCAGGTGCGCGCACCCCTCCGCCCCGGCGTGGGCGGCTGCGACCCGCCCGTTGCTCGACGTCGTCTTCGACCACGTGCGCGCCTGGCTCCCCGTGCTGGCCTACCCCGTGCGCAGCGGCGAGCACTCCAACCTCGCCTTCGGTCTGGCGCTCGTCCACGAGGCGGCCGGACAGGTGGGTCGCGACGACATCGTGGCCCTCGTCGACGAGCGGGCACGCACCTTCTACCTCGGCGACCGTGATGCCCCTGTGGGATGGGAGCCGGGCGGCAGCGACTTCCTCTCGCCCGCCCTGTCCGAGGCCGACCTCATGCGCCGCGTCCTGCCGGCCGGCGAGTATGCCGCGTGGCTGAGCGCCTTCCTCCCGCACCTCGGTGCCGAGGACGACCACCTTCTCGACGTGCCGACCGTCCTCGACCGCACAGACGGCAAGGCGGTGCATCTCTACGGCCTGGCCCTCTCCCGGGCGTGGCAGCTGCGTGGGCTCGCACACGCCCTCGCACCCGACGTCCGGGCCCGCGTCGAGGCGGCGACCGCCCGGCAGGTGGAGCGAGTCGAACGCGAGATCGTGGAGGGCGACTTCATGGCGACCCACTGGCTCGTGTCGTTCGCGCTGCTCGCGGAGGGGTCCTGACGCGCGCCGGAACGGGTCCGGAGGGCCGGCCCCTAGGCTGGGCCGCTCAGGGTGCTGCGAGCGAGGGGGTCGCTCTCATGGGCGAGCTTGACCGGTCCATGCGGCCGAGCCGTCACGGCCGAAGCCGCCGAGCTTGGTGCACAACGGCGCTCGTGTCGACCCTCGGTGTCGCCCTGGTGGGTGGATGTACGGGCGCAGAGGCGCCATCGCCCCCTGGTGGCGGGACGGCCGGCACGGCTCAAGCGTCCGCGGCGCGGACGTCGAACGGTCCGTCAGCCGACGCGACCGCCGGACCGCCATTGGCCGACCGTCTCGCCCTGGCGCTGCTCTCGGCCGGCGACCTGCCGGCCGGCTTCACCCAACAGGCCACGACGCCGGTGGAAGGACAGGTGTCGTCGACCGACCCTCGATGCGCTCCCTTCGTCGCGATGTTCAACGCCAAGCAGGTGGCTGGCTCCCAGAGCCACGCGGGCAGTCGCTACGCGGGTGGGGACGTCGGCCCCTTCGTCGAGGAGGAGCTCGACGCGCTCGCCGACCCCTCGGCCGTGGCCGCCGCGCTGGGCCGGCTGCGCAGCGCGGTGGCCGCCTGCCCCAAGGCGACCATCGAGCTCGCCGGGCTCGGTCAGGCGCCTATGGTCGTCGAGGCGCTCGTGCCGTCAGGTGTCGGTGACAGCCCGGTCGCCTACCGCGTCACGGTGGCGCTCGGCAGCGGCCTGTCGTTCACCCAGGTGTCCACGGGAGTCGGACCGACGATGGTGCAGCTCGCGTTCCTAGGCGCGGAGCAGGCCCAGGTCGACGAGCTCACCCGCATCGCGGTCGACCGGGTCAGCACCGTCCTGGGCTGAGCGCCGGTGCGGCTCAGCGGTCCCTGACGAGCGACTCCAGGACCAGGCCGGAGCCGATACCCAGCATCCAGACGTCCTTGCTGACCGCGGTGCCGCCCTGGCTCGGCCAGATGCTGCCGGGCTTGTGCATCTCCGGGGTACGCAGGTACATCGTCACCAGGGCCCCGGAGAACCCGGTGAGAGCGGCGCCGGCCACCCGGTCCGGCACGAACGGCAGCAGCAGCAGCGCGCCGGTGGTGATCTCGCCGACGGACAGGGCCTTGAGGAACGTCGCGGGTGGGATGTCCTTGAGGAACGGGAAGGCGCCGGACGCCGCGCCGTGGATGTACGCCGCCGTCTCCGGCCCTCCGCTCCACTTCTCGATGCCGCTGTGCAGGACGTACGCCCCGGTGGCGAGCCGCTGGGGGAAGTGGGTGACGACGCTGCGCAGGTTCATGGTGGTCCTCTTCGGGAGTCGGTCACGGCGCTACCGGTCACCAGTTGAACCGGCAACTTCCGTCCATCGAACCACTCCCCGCACCGTCACGCCCGCGGAGGGGTGGCCAGCTGAATGAGGTTGCCGCAGGTGTCGTCGACGATAAGGGTCGTCACCGGCCCCATCTCGGTGGGCGGCTGGGTGACGGTCGCCCCCTTGGCCAGCAACGACGCATACGTGGCCTCGATGTCGTCGACGCCGAACGACGTGGCCGGGATGCCGTCCGCCCGGATGGCGGCCTTGAACGCCTTGGCGGCCGGGTGCTGGTCGGGCTCGAGCAACAGCTCCGTGCCGTCCGGGTCGGCGTCCGAAACGACCGTGAGCCAACGGAACTCGCCGAGTGAGACGTCGGTCTTCGGCGTAAACCCAAGCACCTCGGTGTAGAAGGCGAGCGCCTTGGCCTGGTCGTCGACGAAGACGCTGGCGGTGGTGATGCGGGGCATGGTGTCCTCCTGGGTTCGAGGCCCCGGCCTGCGGGTCGAGGTGGAGGCCAGTCTCCACCTGCAGGTCGAGGCCTCAGATCCAGCTGGGAAACCACATATGCGCACTCCAGAACGAGTACGGCACGACCTGAGCGGTGTAGATCGGGTAGAAGAACGCGAACAGCAGGATCTCCGACACGAGGAACAGCCCGATGACGCCGAGCCCGACCCTGCGGCGCCGCGGGCCGGCGGAGGGGCCGCCGAGGAACAGGCCCAGCACGTAGACGACGGCCAGCACGACGTAGGGGACGAACGCCACCGCATAGAACGAGTAGATGGTGCGGTCGCCGAGCAGGAACCACGGGAGGTATCCGCCCATGAAGCCACCCAGCACGGCCCCGGCCCGCCAGTCGCGCCGCAGCCCCCACATGAAGAGCAGGACGAAGATCGCCAGGGTGGCGGCCCACCACACGGTCGGGGTGCCGATCGACGAGATGGCCTTGGAGCAGGTGTCGACGGCACAGCCCTGCTCGCCGTTCTTGGGTCCCTCGTAGAAGAACGACGTGGGCCGGCCCTGGACGAGCCACGACCACGGGTTGGTCTTGTA
>JALZBI010000219.1 GCA_030947565.1 Actinomycetota bacterium | reverse complement strand
GTCTTCCTGGCCACCTGGCGGGCGGACGGCCGCCCCGACCACGAGGCCACGGGACGGGCGGGCCGCACGAGCGTGCGCGCATACCGGAGCCAGGCTCGTGGAGTACCCCGTCTGGATGTGGCACTGGGCCGCGCCTCTCGACCCGGCCGTTTCGTGGCAGCGGGTGCGCCGCCACCGGCTGCCACCCCAGGAGCCGGTGCCGAACACGCTGCTGTGCAGTGCCATCGGAGCCAGCTGGACCCGCCCGCACCCGGCGCCGACCCGGTACTGCCGCCGTTCGTCGTCGACCGCCTTGTGACCGACCAGGAGATGCTGCTGCCGTGAAGTCCACCTACTTCGAGAACATGTACGCCGCGAACCCGGACCCGTGGGGGTTCGAAAGCCGCTGGTACGAACAACGCAAGTACGCCCTCACGCTGGCCGCCTTGACGCGACGGCACTACCGGTCCGTCTTCGAGCCGGGCTGCTCCATCGGGGTGCTCACCGCGCAGCTGCTGACCCGCTGCGACCGGCTGCTGTCGTGCGACCTGGTGCAGAGCGCCGTCGACCAGGCGGCACGTCGGGTGTCCGAAGCGCCGGGGGAGCACGCAGTGGCCGACGTGCGTCAGTGGGACGCCCATGGCGACTGGCCGGACGAGCGGTTCGACCTCGTGCTCGTCAGCGAGATGCTCTACTACCTCGACCCCGACGACGCTGCCCGCTTCATGAGCAGCGCCGCCCACCACCTCGACTCCGACGGCGAGATCGTCCTCGTCCACTGGCGACAGCGCGTGCCCGAGTACCCCTTGACGGGCGACGAGGCCCACGAGATCGCCTGCGCCACAGAGGGCCTCGAGATCACTGCGCACTACGAAGACGAGGACCTGCGACTGGATGTGCTCGGACGGGCCGGACAGCCCAGCGTTGCCGACCGCGAGGGCCTCCGCGGCTGACCGGCCTCAGGCCCGGGGAGCGGGGTTCGGGTCGTCGACGGTCACATCGCTGTAGTGGACACGCATGGCCGAGACCGTGACCGGCGCCTCGACCGGGCCGAGCAGCGTCGCGAGCCGCTGCTGGGCCAGCGCCCGCACCTCGTCGGCCAGGGGGATGAGGGCCACGCCGTACTGGGCCACCAGCTGGACGACCACCCCGGACAACTGGTCGCCCCGCACCTCGAGATCCACCCGCGCCACGGCCGAACCCCGGGTCGCGCCGTCGATGGCGGTGCGCAGGTCGGCGACGACCACCTGGTCACTGACGAACACCGGGCCCGTCGTCCCGGCCGCGTGGAGTGGACGGGTGCGCCGCCGGGCGGTCAGCACGGTCGACACGACCTGGTCGGAGACCTCCACCCACCGGCGGTCGAGCCGGCGGCGCGTCGCCTCGGCGGCCTGGTCGAGGGCGGGGGAGCCCGTGGGCTCGGGCAGGCGCCCGGGCGATGACGGCTGGTCACCACCCGGCGGCTGAGTCCGACTGCTCATGCCCACTGGTTCATCCTGACGGCCAAGGTACGGCGTGCCCGGGCCAGCTGTCCCCGGACGACGGTCACGGACGTGCCGAGGGCCTGGGCGATCTCGACGTAGGACAGGCCTTCCTGCTCGGCGAGCACCCAGCAGGCGCGCTGTCGCCACGGTAGCTCGCCGAGCGCGAGGACAAGCGCCCGCTCGAGCTCCTCGATGCTCACCTGCCGCTCCGGGTCGTCGATGGAACGCCCGACGAGCGGCGTCAGCAGCTCGTTGTCCAGGGGGATCGGACGACGCCGGCGCCGGTAGGCCAGGGCCTCGTTGGCGGTGATGCGGAAAAGCCATGTCCGTAGGCTCGACTCCCCCCGGAAACGGGGCAGCTCGCGCCATACCTTGGTGAAGGCGTTCTGCACGGTGTCCTCGGCGTCGTGCACGTTGTGGTCGAGCATCGTCGCGGCGTACCGGAACATCGCCGGACCGTGGCGCCGCACCATCGTCGCGAAGGCGGCGCGGTCGCCCAGAGCGGCCCGGCGCACGAGCAGCTCATCGGGCTCGGCCAGCAGGTGGTCGCCGCCGGGGCGACCGGGGCCGGAGGGCCGGGGCACCGTGTCGTCGTCCAGCGACACATACCCTCCCTCGTCCGTGGATGCGGCGGCACCCGCCGCGTCATGAGTCGTCCGGACAGGTGCCCACCACGACACGGTCCATGCGTAGTCACCCCATCGTGTCGCACGTCACACCCGATTCGGTGGATCTCATGAGCTCGGGCGCGTGACGTTCCGGCCCCGAGATGTATCTGTTCAGTGAGCGCAAACGGCGCCCGTCGCCACGCACGCATCCGCCCCACCCCAGAACACCCGCAAACCGAGGAGACACCATGAGCGCGTCGACCACCCCCCCGTCCACGACACCTTCCACCGGCAGCAGCAGCGCCGGCAACACCGACGTCGCCCCCCTCGACACCGGCCAGGGCCGCACGACGATCGCCGATGTCGTCGTCGCCAAGATCGCTGGTATCGCGGCTCGCGAGATCTCCGGGGTCCACGACCTCGGCGGCGGCGCGGCCCGCGCCGTGGGGGCGCTCCGCGACCGCATCGGCGGTCCTGTCGGTGGGGGCAGCAGCCACACCCAGGGTGTCACCGTCGAGGTCGGGGAGCGTCAGGCCGCCGTCGACCTGCAGCTCGTCGCCGAGTACGGAGTCTCGATCTCCGACCTGGCTGAGGACATCCGTCAGAACGTCATCCAGGCGGTCGAGCGGATGACCGGCCTCGAGGTCACCCAGGTCAACATCGATGTACAGGACGTCTTCGTCCCCAGCGAGGACGACGGCGCCGACGACGCCGACACGCAGGAACCCCGCGTCAAGTGAGCGCACCGGCTGCGCCCAGCACGACGACCACCGAGACCACCGAGACCGTCGCCGACCGGGTTCGCGCTGCCGTCCTGGCGTTGCCTGGAGTGTCCGACCTCCATCCCGGCTCCTTCGGTGAGGTGGCGACGTATGCCGCCGGCCGTCGGATCGTCGGAGTGCGGGTGCGCCCGGCCCGGACCGAGGTCCACGTCGTCGCTGTCTGGGACGCTCCCGTCCTGGACACCGCCGACGAGGTCCGACGCGCCGCCGAGCCGATCACCGGCACGCCCGTGGACGTCTACGTCGACGACGTCGCCGCACCGCCGGAGGTCGTCGCCTCGCCCTCCGTAAATCCCCCCCGCGCGCCCAAGTCATCAAGGAGAACGCCATGACCACCTCCACCATCGGCCTGCTCGCCGGTCTGCTCCTTGGCGTCGCCGCCGCAGCCGGCGGTTTCGTCGGGTTCCTCGTCGCCCTCGTCCTCGGCGTCGTGGGCTACCTCGTCGGGGGCCACTACGACGGTGAGGTCAACCTCGGCGCCCTGTGGGGTGGCCGCAACCGTGGCTGAGCCGCCCTCGGGTGTCGACCTCCACGGCGCGCCGCCCGGTGACACGAACGAGACCAGCGCTCGCGCTGGGGCCCGCACTCGCGGCCGGCTCACCATCGCGCCGCGGGTCGTGGAGACCGTCGCCACCGTGGCAGTCAACGCCGTGCCCGGCACCGCCGCCGACGGGTCTGGTCTCGACGCCGTCGTGGGCCGGCGCTACCCGAAGGTGTCGGCTGACGTGGCCGGCGACCACGCCACGATCCGGGTGGATGTGGCGGTCGAGTGGGGATACCCGCTGGCCGACACGGCGGGCGCCGTCCGCGACCGGGTGCGCACGCAGGTGCGTGACCTGGTGGGGATCGAGGCCGACACCGTCGATGTGACGGTGGCCCGCGTCGTGCTCCCCACCGAGCAGCCGATCGGGAGGGTCTCATGAGCAGCTCCGCCACCCGCAGCACGACCCTCGGCGCAGCCAAGGCTCCGGTCGGGCCCGGCGTCATCAGCCTGCTGGGTCTGCTCGCTGCGCTCGTTCTGACCGCCTTGGGCGTCGTCGCGGGTCATGACGCTCTGGCGTGGGGCGGCGTGGTCCAAGGCGACCCGTGGACCCGGCTGATGGTGCGCGCCCTCGATGCCCGGCAGGCGTCCCCGTGGCTCGTGCCGATCGGCGTGCTCCTCGTCCTCCTCGGGCTCTGGCTACTCGTCGTCGCCCTGCGGCCGCGGCCCCGACCAGCCACCCAGCTCAAGGCTCAGACCGGCGTCTACCTGCGGACCCGCGACGTCGCCCGACTCTCGCGCGGCGCCGCCGAGTCCGTGGGCGGGGTCCTCTCCGCCGACACCAGGGCTTCACGACGGGCCGTCGACGTCACGGTGCACACCACTGGCGACAGCGCGATCCCAGCCGCTGTCGAGGCGGCCGTGACCCGTCGGCTTTCTGCCCTCGACCGCACGCCCACCGTGACCGTCACCACCCGGGGTGACGCCCAGCCGGTCGCGGCGCCGTCCGCCGTCGCCCCGGCCGACCCACCGGTCCAGACCGACCCGTCCAACAGGAGCACCTCGTGAGCCGCGCCACCGTCGCCGTCGACCGGGTCGTCCTGACCCTGCTCGCCCTGGTCCTGCTGGGGGCCGGGGTCGGCGGGATCCTGTGGTGGAGCGGCCGACTGGCGGTCTCCGACACCGTCGACCTCAAATCGCTAGCACCGGTCACGCACCAGCCGTGGTGGCCGTGGGCCGTCGGTGCCCTCGCTGTCGTCCTGGTCCTGCTGGGCCTGCGGTGGCTGGCCGCGCATCTTCCCGACCAGGGTGTGTCCCAGCTCGTGCTCGCCGGTTCCGACGCCAGCGGACGGCTCGTGGTCGATGCGTCGTCCGCCGTCTCCGCCGCAGCCCAACACCTCGAGCAGACTCCTGGGGTGACCGGGGTCCGCGGGTTGATCCAGCAAGACCGCGGGCAGCTCGTGGCCCGCTTCAACACCTCCCTCGACCGGCGGGCCGACCTGCACCTCGTCGCGGAGGCCGCAGACGAGGTCACCGCACAGCTGCGCACCGTGCTCCAGCGCGACGATGTCGTCGGATCCGTTCAACTCCGGGTGAGCCGGTCGGACGCACCTCCGCCGCGAGTCAGCTGAGATCCGTCCC
>JALZBI010000218.1 GCA_030947565.1 Actinomycetota bacterium | reverse complement strand
CCCCGGTGCGGGCACGATGTTCACGCGGCGGGCACGATATGACGTGCCCCAGGCGTGACAGTCGTGCCCGCCTCACCACGATTCCCTCGGTGTCCACCGGGTGCGCAGACGTCAGTCACGCTCCGCAGAGGGTGCAGCCTGCGCGCGGCGTCACCGCCGTGTGCGCAGACGTTCGTCACGCTGCGCAGACCATGGAGCGGGCGTAGCGTCATAGAGATGTCCGAGACCACGACGGTGTCCCAGCTGGTGCGCCTGGCCGCCGGTGATGACGTCGCCATCGCCATGCGCGGCGTCGAGGCGGGCGCCGAGGTCGAGATCGACCGGTCGACCCGGTTGACGGCCACCACCGTCATCCCGCCCGGGCACAAGGTGGCCCTGCGCGACGTCTCGGTCGGCGAGCTGGTGCACAAGTACGGCCACGTGATCGGCGTCGCCACCGCGCCGATCCGCCGGGGTGACCACGTCCACGTCCACAACCTGGGTATGCCCGAGCACGCGTCGTTGGCCTCCGGTGGCGGTGCAATGGCCGAGCTGCCCGACCTGCCGGCCGACCTGCGCCGGACGTTCGCGGGGATTCGACGCCGCAGCGGGGCGGTCGCGACCCGCAACTACGTGGGGGTGCTGACGACCGTCAACTGCTCGGCCACCGTGGCGCGCCAGGTCGTCCGGCGGACCGAGGACGAGGTCGCGGCCCTTCACGAAGAAGGGGTCGACGGGGTCGTCGCCCTCACCCACGGCACGGGGTGCGGCATGGCCAACCGCGGCCAGGGCTGGGACGTCCTCCAGCGCACCCTGCAGGGCTACGCCCGGCACCCCAACATCGGAGCGCTCGTCGTCCTCGGCCTCGGGTGCGAGGTCAACGCGGTCACCGACCTGATGCAGGACCTCTGCCTCGATGACGACATCCCGGTGGAGTCGTTCACGATCCAAGAGGCGGGCGGCACCGCCGAGGCGATCGCCCGGGGGCAACAGCTCGTCCGCGGCATGGCCGGAGATCTGCGCGGGACGCGTCGCGAGGAGGTCGGTGTCGAGCACCTCGTCCTCGGTCTCCAGTGCGGCGGGTCGGACGCCTGGTCGGGGCTCACCGCCAACCCCGCTCTCGGTGTCGCGAGTGACCTCATCGTCGCCGCCGGTGGCACGAGCGTCCTGGGGGAGACCCCTGAGGTCTACGGCGCCGAGCAGATGCTGGCGGAGCGCGCGGTCCGCCCGGAGGTCGGCCAGGCGCTGCTCGACCGGATCACCTGGTGGGAGGACTACACCACCTCGCAGGGGACCACCCTCGACGGCAACCCCTCGCCGGGCAACAAGGACGGCGGCATCACGACCATCCTCGAGAAGTCGCTCGGCGCGGTGGCCAAGGGTGGTCACAGCCCCCTGCACGCCGTATGCGGGTACGCCGAACCCATCCCGCGTCCCGGCTTCGTCTTCATGGACACCCCGGGCTACGACCCCGTGTCGGTCACCGGGATGGTCGCGGGTGGGGCCAACCTCATCTGCTTCACGACCGGACGCGGCTCGGTGTTCGGCAGCCGGCCCGTACCCACGGTCAAGCTCGGCACCAACGCCAGCCTCGCGATGCGGATGGCCGGTGACATCGACCTCGACTGCTCACCCGTCATGGAGCGCGGAATGTCGTTGGGAGACATGGGTCGTCGCGTCTACGACCTGTTGCTTGACACCGCCTCGGGCCGGCGCAGCTTCAGTGAGGAGCTGGCCCTCGGGGGCGAGGAGCTCGTCCCGTGGCAGCTGGGAGCGGTGCTCTGAGCCGTCTTCATCAGGCCACGAAGCGATAGGGGTGCGGTAGGACCGGCTGGCCGCATACCGACGCGGCCTCGTCCCCGGCGTTGAGGGCGAGCCTCCTATGGTGGTCGTCGTTGGACAGGTGAACCGCCATGGTGGTGTTGCTGACCTCGCTCGTGGCCGGCTCGGCGTCCCGAGCCAGGCGTGGTCACGGCGCAGCGCGATCAGCTCCTGGTGGACGCCGAGCACATCCGTGCCCAGCGGTGACAGCCCGGCGGGCGTCTCCGGGAAGGGTGGTTGCACCGCGTCGTCACCGTGCGGCTGGTCGAGCCTCTCACCGGTGAAGACCTGCTCGTCACCGGCATACACCGTCGGTATGCCGGGGAGCAGCATGAGCAGCGCGGCGGCCGGGGGGAGGTGGCGCCGGTCGGTGAGCTGGCTGGCGATACGGGTGACGTCGTGGTTGCCGAGGAACGTCTGCGGCCGGAACGCGCGCGAGAGCTCGGCGCGACGACCCAGGGTCCACGCCAGCTGAGTCGGACACCCCGGTGCTTGGTCTGCCGAACCAGCTCGTTGACGTCGGCGTCGTCGCCGAGGCGTGGGCCGACGCGGTAGTGGTCGAGCGTGTCGTAGCCGTGGGAGGTCAAGGCCAAGAGGGGGCGAGCAGCAGGTCCACGAACCGCAACGGGCGCGCCATCAGGTCAGGAGGCCGGCCAGCCGGCCAGCCGGTGGGCATGGGGCCTCCTGGGCCGGGGGGTCGTTCGACGCTACAGGCGAACAGTGCTGGTTGCCCGGCCCGTTCGCCGGGTAGGGGGATGGGTATGCCCGCAGCCGGTCCCAGCGACCCCACGCCGTCGACCGACCCCGCGAGCGAGGCCGCCGCTCTGCAAGCGGTGCTGTTCGATCTCGACGGCACGCTGGTCGACACGTCGTACGTCCACACCGTCTGCTGGTGGCAGGCCCTCCTCCAGTTCGACCGGGTCCTGCCCATGGCGCGCATCCACCGGGCCGTCGGGCTGGGCTCCGACAAGATCCTTGACCACCTGCTTGGTGACAACCGCACCGACGACGAGCGGGCCGACGACGACGACATCATCGCCGCGCACGCCACGCTCTTCACTGTCTGGTACGACCGGGCCCGCCCTCTCCCGGGTGCCGCGGACCTTCTGCACTGGTGCGCGAACGCTGGGCTGGCGGTCGTCATGGCGACGTCCGGAAGCTCGACCGACCTCGAGGCGCTCATGGCCACGCTCGACGCCGACGATGCGGTGACCGCCAGCACGACGTCGGCCGATGCCGCGCACAGCAAGCCGGACACCGACCTCCTGGAGGTGGCACTGGAACGCGTCGGCGCCGAAGCCGGCGCGGCCGTCTTCGTCGGTGATGCGGTGTGGGACATGCTCGCCGCTCGCCGGATGGGGATGCGCTGCATCGGGCTGGAGTGCGGGGGGACAAGCGAGGCAGAGCTACGCGAGGCCGGGGCAGACGAGGTGTGGAAGGACCCGGCCGACCTGCTGGCCCACGTCGAGGACTCCGCGCTCACCCAGCGCTGAAGGTTGGTCGGCCGGGTGGCCGGGTAGGTCATCAGGACCACCACCCAAGAACCCGGAGCCTCGTATGCCGTTGCGTGCCCTTGCCCTGAACTGCACCCTCAGCCCGTCACCCGCCGACTCGAGCTCCGAGCGGTTGGCGCAGCAGGTGCTCGACGGCCTCGCCAGCCACGGAGTCGAGAGCGGCGACATCGTCCGGGTCGTCGACCACGACGTCCGGCCGGGAGTCCAGCTCGACATGGGTGACGGTGACGCCTGGCCGCAGATTCGCGCCCAGATCATGGCCGCCGACATCCTCGTCCTGGCGACGCCCACGTGGATGGGCCAGGCGAGCAGCGTCTGCCAGCGGGTGTTCGAGCGTCTCGACGCCGAGCTCTCAGAGACCGACGAGCGGGGTCGGCTCGAGACGTTCGGCAAGGTGGCGGTCGGCGTCGTCGTCGGCAACGAGGATGGCGCCCACCACATCACCGGAGTGATGTTCCAGTGCCTCAACGACGTCGGGTTCACCATCCCGGCCAACGGCATCACGTACTGGAACGGCGAGGCCATGCACAAGACAAACTTCAAGGACCTGCCCAAGACGCCGGACGAGGTTGCCAGCGCCACGAAGACGTTGGCGGCCAACGCCGCTCACCTAGCGCAGCTCCTCACGCAGTCCGGCTACCCCGCCGCCTGAGCGCAGCGGCATACCGGGGGTCAGCGGGTGCGCCCGACATTCGGCGTCCTCACGCCCGTCACGCGCAACATGTATGCGCTCGAGGAGCAGGCGACGCTCGAGGCGGCCGTGCGCGACGGTCTCATCGACGCGCTCTGGGTGCGCGACCTGCCGTGCGCGCCGGAGGGCGACCCGGATGTCGGGCAGGGGCATGACCCGTTCGCGCACCTGGCGTTCCTCGCCGGGCGGGGCTCGCTGTCGGCCATGGCCGGGGTCGCGTCGGTCGTCATGGGGACCCGACATCCGTTGGTGGTCGCCCGGGCCGCGGTCGGAGCGCAGGTGCACTCCGGGGGCGGGTTCGTCCTGGGACTGGGCAGCGGCGGCAAGCCGCCCGTCAGTGCGGCGCTGGGCGTCGGCGACCGATCGCTGAAGCAGTTCATCAGGGAGTGGTCCGCGATCTGGCGGGCGTTACGGGGAGGTTCACCGGACGGGTCGACCTTTGCCCTCCCGCACGAGTACCGGCCACCGCCCATGTGGCTGGCCTCCGGCGACGCCGACAAGTGGGCCGCGGTGGGGGAGACGGCGACGGGATGGCTGACCTTCTTCGCCTCCCCACGAACGTTGCTGGAGGCATACGAGGACGCCGTCGCGGCGCGGGGTGACGCGCCGGCGGTCGGGGTGCGGCTGGACCTGCGCCTCGTCCCGGTGTCAGATCAGCCCACTGTGGTTGCCCCACCGGTGCGTGGCGTCGTGACGTGCAGCGTTCGCCAGCTCGGTGGGGTTTTCCGCCCGATGCGGAACCTGCCGGTGGACCACCTGCTGCTGAACCTCGTCGGTGACCACGCCGGCGGGCTACGACACGTTCACGAGATCTGGCACGGACGGTTCGGCTAGGTCCGTTCGCAGTGAGCCCCGGGGCAGACAGTCCGGCCCGGCCGCGATCGTCACGTCGAGCCAGACCGATGGTCAATTCTCGGTATTGGTCCGATCCGTAACCTTTGCAGGTCTTGTGCCCCAAGCGTCCCACCTGTCACAGTC
>JALZBI010000217.1 GCA_030947565.1 Actinomycetota bacterium | reverse complement strand
CAGCGCACGGAAACCCGTGCGCTGCGCTCCTCATGTTCGTCAAGCCAGCCCAGCACCGTGCACTGCGCTCCTATTAGGCAGAAAGAGAGAGGGGTGAGGGTGGCGGTGGAGATCAGGAGAGGGGGTTGACCGGGGCGGGGGCGCGAGACCGTTCGGCGAGGAGGCAGCCCATGACCACGGCCAGTGGCACGAGCGACTGCGCCGTGGCCAGGAGCCGCTCGCGCAGCCCCAGCGTGGCGCCCCCGGTGATGATGTCCGCGATCGTGATGAGCACGAGCACGCCTAGCCCGATCGCGACCAGCTGCCCGAACCGGCGCCGCAGCACGAGGGGCGCGTCGGCCCGGTTGACGGCGATGACCGCCGGCCAGACGCTCAGGGTCGCGAACGCCAGGTAGGCGACGATCATGTGGCCGACGACGTTGTGTCCGGCGATCGAGTTGGGGATCCAGGCCGTGAGCAGCGTGGCGCCGCCTCCGACACCGAGCAGCGTGCGACCCGCGACGTCGGCCGGCTTCAGCCCCAACGCCGTGACGATGTGAGCGAGACCGGTGAGGACCAGGGCGATCGTCATGAGCCAGTGGGTCGGCGCGTCCCCCGCGGCGAGGTCGCTGATGGTCGAGCGGACCGGGTCGAACCCGCGGGTGATGGCTCCTGCCCAGAGCCAGCCGCCGGTGAGCGCGACCGGCGCGAGGACCGCCGACACCCGCCCCCACCAGGGGATGCGAGGGAGGGCGGGAAGCCCGGGAGAAACGGCTGACATCACCGGCATACCTTTAACACATGAAACTTGGCCTTCAGGTATCGAACTTCACCTGGCCCGACGCCCCCGAGGGCATCGGACCCACTTTTGCCCGGATCGCCCGCGACGCCGACGACGCCGGCATGGCGAGCCTGTGGGTGATGGACCACTTCTTCCAGATCTCCATGGTCGGTCCGCCGGAGAACGCCATGCTCGAGGGCTATACGGCGCTTGCGTATGCCGCGGGGGTCACCCAGCAGATCACGCTCGGCACCCTCGTGACCGGAGTCACCTACCGGCACCCCGGCCTGCTCATCAAGACGGTGACGACCCTCGACGTGCTGTCCGGCGGGCGGGCCTGGTTCGGCGTCGGTGCGGCGTGGAACGACGAGGAGCACCGTGGCCTCGGCGTGCCCTACCCGAGCACCTCCGAGCGCTTCGAGCGGCTGGAGGAGACGCTGCAGCTGGCTCAGCAGATGTGGAGCGACGACGACACGGCGTTCCAGGGCCAGCACTACCAGCTCGAGCGACCGCTGAACCATCCGCAGGCCGTGGCCAAGCCCCACCCGAAGATCCTCATCGGCGGTGGCGGGGAGAAGAAGACGCTGCGGATGGTGGCGCAGTACGCGGACGCCTGCAACATCTTCGACATGGGGCCAGAGAAGGTGAAGGCGAAGTATGACGTCATCCGCGCACACTGCGCCGACGTCGGGCGCGACGACGCCGACATCGAGAAGACGGTGCTCACCCGGGCCGACTTCGCGACCGAGAGCGACGACCAGCTCGTCGACCGGTTCGGGGCGCTAGGAGCGGTCGGCACCGACCACATCATCCTCGGCAACGCCGGCCTCACCGGCTTCGAGAAGCCCGGTTACCTCGACCGGGTACCGAGTCTCCTGCGCCAGCTGAACGCGTGAGCGATGCCGACGCGATCGTCGTCGGCGCCGGCCTCGCGGGCCTCGTCGCCGCGACCGAGCTGACCGACGCCGGTCGCTCGGTCGTCGTCGTCGAGCAGGAGTCGCGGGCGAACCTCGGCGGCCAGGCGTTCTGGTCGTTCGGCGGGCTGTTCCTCGTCGACTCCCCGGAACAGCGCCGGATGCGCGTCAAGGACTCCGTCGAGCTCGCCTGGCAGGACTGGCATGGCACGGCGGGGTTCGACCGGCTGGGGGGACCCCGCGGTCAGCGCGGGGAAGACCACTGGCCCGGACTCTGGGCTCGGGCCTACGTCGACTTCGCGGCCGGCGAGAAGCGGGCCTGGCTCCACGCCATGGGTATGCGGTGGTTCCCCGTCGTCGGGTGGGCCGAGCGCGGCGACGGTCGGGCCGGCGGCCACGGCAACTCGGTGCCGCGCTTCCACGTGACCTGGGGCACCGGGCCGGGGGTCGTGGAACCGTTCCGACGCAAGGCGATCGACGCCGAGCAGGCGGGGCGGCTGCGGTTCGCCTTCCGCCACCAGGTCGACGAGCTGTTGACGAGCGACGGCGTGGTCACCGGCGTGCGCGGCAGCGTCTTGGCGTCGGCCACCCAAGGCCGCGGTCACGCCACGAACCGAGACCACACCGGCGAGTTCGAGCTCAGCGCGCAGGCGGTGATCGTCGCCTCGGGTGGGATCGGCGGCAACCACGACCTCGTGCGTGCGGCCTGGCCGGACCGGCTGGGCACCCCGCCCGAGCATCTGGTGACCGGCGTCCCCGACTACGTCGACGGCCGGATGCTCGGCATCACCCAGAACGCCGGCGCGAGCCTCATCAACGGTGACCGGATGTGGCACTACGTCGAGGGGCTACACAACTGGGCGCCGATCTGGCCGGGCCACGGCATCCGGATCCTCCCAGGCCCGTCGTCGATGTGGTTCGACGGCGCCGGCCACCGGCTGCCGGCCCCGCTGTTCCCCGGCTTCGACACCCTCGGCACGCTGGAACACCTGCGCCGCAGCGGGTTCGACCACTCGTGGTTCGTCCTGACGCAGAGCATCCTCGAGAAGGAGTTCGCCCTCTCCGGCTCCGAGCAGAACCCCGACCTCACGGGGAAGTCCGTGCGTCAGGTGCTCGGGCGGGTGCGCCCGGGCGCCTCGAAGCCGGTGCAGGACTTCGTCGACCACGGCGACGACTTCGTCACGGCCACGACCATCCACGGTCTCGTCGAGCGGATGAACGCCCTGACCCCCGACGCTCCGCTCGACCCGTACGAGATCGAGCGCCAGGTCGTCGAGCGCGACCGGGAGATGGCCAACCCGTTCGCCAAGGACGCCCAGGTGACGGCCATCCACGGCGCCCGCCGCTACCTCGGCGACAAGCTCATCCGCACGGCGGCGCCGCACCGCCTGCTCGACCCCAAGCACGGGCCGCTCATCGCGGTGCGCCTGTCGGTCCTGACGCGAAAGTCGTTGGGGGGCTTGCAGACCGACCTCAGCGGCCGGGTGCTGCACCCCGACGGCACGCCGCTGCCGGGACTGTATGCCGCAGGCGAGGTCGCCGGGTTCGGTGGCGGCGGGATGCACGGCTACCGGTCGCTCGAGGGCACCTTCCTCGGCGGCTGCCTGTTCTCCGGCCGGGTCGCCGGACGGACCGCGGCCGCGGCGGTCGCCTGATGGCGGCGGCCAACCGGCCGACGCGCATCGTCCTCGTCCGCCACGGAGAGTCGCAGGGCAACGTCGACGACGCGATCTACGAGACGGTGCCCGACCACGCGTTGTCACTGACGCCCACGGGGATCGAGCAGGCGACGGCCACCGGACGGCGACTGCGCGCATACCTCGCGGGTGAGCCGGTGACGATGTACGCGTCGCCGTACGTGCGGGTGCGCCAGACGATCGAGGCCCTCGACCTCGGCGTGCCCGCGCAGGAGGTGCGGGTCGAGCCGCGGCTGCGGGAGCAGGACTGGGCCAACTTCCAGGACACCGCCGACATCGCCGCGCAGAAGAAGCTGCGCAACGAGTTCGGGCACTTCTACTACCGCTTCACCCACGGCGAGTCCGGGTCGGACGTCTACGACCGGGTCAGCACCTTCCTCGAGTCTCTCTGGCGTTCGTTCGAGGTGAAGCCGGTGGCCGACCAGAACCTTGTCATCGTCACCCACGGCTTGACGATGCGGCTGTTCTGCATGCGCTGGTTCCACTGGAGCGTCGAGTACTTCGAGGCGCTGGAGAACCCCGAGAACGGCGGCTACGTCGTGCTCGTGCGGCAGCCTGACTTGAAGTACAAGCTCGAGCAGCCGTTCGTGCAGTGGGACAGCCGGTATGCGCCGACCGTGCGGGAGCGCTCCTCCTGGACCTAGCGCCGCCCGGTTGCCGAGAGCGTGGTCGGTCGTGGACGCCGGAGGGTCGGCGATCGACCACGATGTCGTCGCTGTCGATGCCGCCTCGTCATCTCGCCGTCTGCCCGACAGGCACACGCGACGCACCCCTCTGCCTTGACGGGGTGCTACGTAGGACGTCGGCGGGTGCCACCTCGGCCTCCGCCGCCAACGACCTGACGACGGATTGGGTCGCGTTAGACCGCTCGGTGCAGTCCGCCTTCCGACCGGGTGCACGTGGTGGGCGCGGCGGTCGCGGTGGTCAGTGCCGATCGCGTGGTGCCTGCCGCCACCTTCGGCGACCGCGGTCTGGTGCCCCGGCGGGAGGTCACCCCGGCACGCACTTCAATGTGGCCTCGACCACGAGGTCCATGTCGGCGGCGCTGGTGGCCAGCTACGTGGACGACGGGACGTTGGGCGGGGTCAGAAGGTCGCGGACGCCTGGTCGGGGTTCCGCGCCCGGACCGCTGAGCTGACGCGCGGGCTGCGCGTGCGCGACCTCCTTGGCATGGACAGCGGCCTGGGTGAGCCCCGCCAGCTCGTCCTGCAGGTCTTCGAGCCGTCCGACCTCGTTAGTCAAGGACGAGTGGATGGCCTCCCGGGCGATCTCCTGCTTGCTTCGGCCCAGGGAGCGGGCCCGCTCGGTGAGGAGCCGGTCGTCATTTTCGTCGAGCCGTAACGTCATGGCCATGGCCGCTGGGTATCAAGCGGTATCACTGGCCCGCCGCCCGCCGGACAGGCACGAGCGGCCCGGGCGCCCTGTTCGTCCGGTATGCCGCGGCGGGCGCCGGCGAGTGCCTGTCCGACTGGCGTCGGCCAGGTGAGCCAATCTCATGCGTCATGCGCGGGCGAGCGGCCATCATTGGCCACCGGTGATGCCTCCAGCGCGGACCGATGAGGGAGCTCCTATGGGTGACGGCCTGTCTCGCCGGACGGTGCTGCGTGGTGTGGCC
>JALZBI010000216.1 GCA_030947565.1 Actinomycetota bacterium | reverse complement strand
GCCCTACTGGCCGCCCTCCGGCGCACCGGACCGGCCCGGATGCGTCTCGTCGCCGTGCTGGGCGCGTCGATCGCCCTGGTCGACCACCTGGTCAGCCATCCGGAGCACTGGCGCTGCGTCGCCGAGGCGACGGTTCCCACGGCCGAGGGCCTGCGCGAGACACTGGTCTCCGCCGTCGACCCCGGTCACCGTGGCGCGCGCACCGCTTACGACGCGCTGCGCATCGCCTACCGGCGCGAGCTGCTAGCCATCGCCGCCCTCGATCTCACGTCCGACGACCCCGTCGGCTACCAGCCGTCGGTGGCGGAGCAGCTCGCCTGGCTCGCGGAGGCCGCCCTCGAGGCGGCCCTCGCCATCGCTCGGGAGGAGTACGGCGACGGCGCCCAGGACGCCCGGCTGGCGATCATCGGGATGGGCAAGACCGGCGGCGGCGAGCTGAACTACGTCTCCGACGTCGACGTCATCTTCGTCGCCGAGCCGGCCGACGGGGTCGACGAGGAACGGGCCCTGGCCGTGGCGACGGCCCTGGCTGTGGCGACCATCAAGGCCTGCTCCGCGCAGACCGGTGAGGGCACCCTGTGGCCGGTCGACGCGGCGCTGCGGCCGGAGGGCAAGGCCGGCCCGCTGGTCCGCACCATCGCCAGCCACCGCGCCTACTACGAGCGATGGGCCAAGACGTGGGAGTTCCAGGCACTGCTCAAGGCCTGGGTCTCGGCGGGCGACCTCGAGGTGGGTCGGGCCTACAAGGCCGCCATCAGCCCGATGGTCTGGGACGCCGCGGGCCGCGACCACTTCGTCGAGGACGTGCAGGCGATGCGCCGCCGGGTCGAGCAGCACGTGCCGGCCGGCGAGGCCGACCGCCAGCTCAAGCTCGGTCGTGGGGGACTGCGCGACGTCGAGTTCTCCGTGCAGCTGCTCCAGCTCGTCCACGGCCGGTCCGACCCGTCGCTGCGCTCGGCCACCACCCTGGAGGGCCTGTCCGCGCTGGCCAAGGGCGGTTACGTCGGCCGGGAGGACGCGCTGGTCCTCGGCGAGGCATACCGGCTCCTGCGCACCCTCGAGCACCGGATCCAGCTGCACAAGCTGCGCCGCACCCACCTCATGCCGACGTCCGAGGCCGACCTGCGCCGTCTCGGCCGCGCCATCGGCCTGCGCGCCAACCCGGCCGAGGAGGTCGCCTCCATCCGGCAGTCCCGTTCGCGCGAGGTGCGCCGGATCCACGAGCGGTTGTTCTACCGGCCGTTGCTCGCCTCCGCGGCCAGGCTCACCAGCGCTGACACCTCGCTCACCCCCGAGGCCGCCCGGGCACGGCTGGCCGCGCTGGGGTTCCGCGACCCCGCCGGGGCCATGCGGCACCTCGAGGCCCTCACGACCGGGGTATCGCGCCGGGCCGCCATCCAGCGCACCCTGCTGCCCGTCATGCTCGGCTGGTTCGCCGACGAGGCCGACCCCGATGCGGGCCTGCTCGCGTTCCGCCGGGTCAGCGAGCAGCTGGGCACGATCCACTGGTACCTCAAGATGCTGCGCGACGAGGGCCGCTCGGCGGAGCGCCTCGCCCGGTCCCTCAGCCGGAGCCAGTATGCCGCCGACCTGCTTCTGCAGTCGCCCGAGTCCGTCGCCCTGCTCGGGGAGCCTGGTGGCCTGACGCCGCGTTCGCCCGAGCAGCTGGTGCTGACGTTGAGCAGCGCGGCCGGTCGTCAGCCCGATTCCGATGCCGCGATCGCGGCCGTGCTCTCGCTCCGCCGCCACGAGCTGTTCCGCATCGCCATCGCCGACCTCGCCCACGAGGCCGACCTCCTCGGTGTGGGCTTGGCGCTGTCCGACCTCACCGGCGCCGTGCTGCACGTGGCCCTCGGGATCGCCGTGCGCAAGATCGCAGAGCAGGTCGGCGTGCCCGAGGGGGAGTCCCTCGGCACGGGGGTCGCCGTCATCGGGATGGGCAGTCTGGGCGGCCGCGAGATGGGGTACGCCTCTGACGCCGACGCCATCTTCGTGCATCGGGCGACGGGGGAGGTCTCCGACGACGAGGCGCAGCGCCGGGCGGTGCTCGTCGTCCAAGAGGTACGCCGGCTGCTCGGGGGCGGCGGCCCTGGCCCGGCGCTGGTCCTGGACAACGACCTGCGCCCCGAGGGGAAGCAGGGACCGCTCACCCGCAGCCTGTCGGCGTACGCGACGTACTACCAGCGGTGGGCCGCGACGTGGGAGTTCCAGGCCCTCCTGCGGGCCCGTCCCGTCGGCGGCGACCCCGAGGTCGGAGCGGCGTTCATGGCGGTCGTCGAGCCCGTGCGCTACCCGGCGGGTGGGCTCAGTGTGGGTCAGGTGCGTGACATCCGGCTCATGAAGGCCCGGGTGGAGGCCGAACGGCTGCCGCGGGGTGCAGACAGGCGTACGCACCTCAAGCTCGGCACCGGGGGGCTCACCGATGTCGAGTGGACGGTGCAGCTGCTCCAGCTCCAGCACGGCGACGCCGACCCGACGCTGCGCACGACCGGCACGATGGCCGGGCTCACCCTGGCCGAGAAGGGCGGCTACCTCCCGGTCGGGGACGCGGCGAGCCTGCGCGCCGGGTGGCGCCTGGCCGCGTCCCTGCGCAACGCGTCGGTCCTCTGGCGCGGGCGACCGGCCGAGTCCGTGCCTGCCGATCTGCGGGACGCCGACGGGATCGGCCGGATCATCGGTCGGCCGCCCGGGGCGCAAGCGACATTGGACGAAGATTACCTGCGCGTGGCCAGACGATGCCGAACTTCCACCAACGCCAACTTTTACGACACCCGATAGACCGGTACCGTCCCTCAGATGGGGGTGCGTCAGACCGGGCCGGCGTCATCGATGCCCCCGTTCGCCGATGTCTTCGGCGTCCGCGGCTTCCTGCCCCTGTTCATCGCCGCGAGCCTGTCGACGTGGGGCGACTACGTTGCTCGCCTGACCATCGCCGCGGTGGTCTACCAGCGGACGGCCTCGCCACTGGCGACCGCGACGACGTTCGCCGTGAGCCTGCTGCCGTCGATCTTCGGGCGCACCCTCCTCGGTCCGCTCGCCGACCGGCTGCCCTACAAGTACGTCCTCATGGGCTCACACCTCAGCCGCGCCCTCATGGTGGGGGTGCTCGTCTGGCTCGTCGTCGCCGAGGTGCCGATCGCCATGCTCCTCGTAGCCTTCTTCTTCCTCGAGGTGCTCGGCGGACCCGCCGTGTCGGCCCAGCAGGTGCTGATGACGGACCTGTTCGAGGATCGGCGCCTGTTCGTCGGCGCGATGGGCATGACCGCCCTCGGTGAACAGGTCAACCAGGCCCTCGGGTTCGTCGTCGGCGGCGTGGCCATCGCCGCGCTCGGACCCACTCGAGCACTGCTGGTCGACCTCGTCACCTTCCTCGTGTCCGCCGGCGTCGTCGCGACCGTCATCCGCCGCAAGCCGGTCATCGGACAGCCCAGCCCCGGCATCGTGGGGTTCTTCGGCGACCTCGGCCGCGCGGCGTCCTACGTCGGGCGGCATCCCGTCCTGCGCCGGCTGTTGGCCCTCAGCCTGCTCGTCAACCTCGGCGTCTCCGCGCCCGAGGCGGTGGCGATCCCGTATGCCGGTGACGTCAGCGTCGGTGGCCTGCTCATGGCCGCCCCCATCGCGGGTGCAGCGGTGGGCGTCGTCCTCGTGAGCCGGTGGGAACCTCGTGTATCCAACCGCCGGATGATCGCCATGGCCCTCGCCATGCCGGTGCCGCTGCTGTTCACCGCCTTCCGACCCGGCATCGCCGTGACCGTGGTGCTCTGGTTCGTCAGCGGCGTCCTTCAGGCGTTCATGCTGCCACTGCAGTCCACCTTCTCCCTGGTCACCCCGGCGGAGCGACGGGGCACGATCTTCGGTCTCGCCGGCGCCCTCTCGGTGACCGCAGCCGGAGTCACCTACCTCCTGGCGGGTTGGCTGTCCGAGCTCACCAACCCGGCGGCCACCGTGACGATGCTCGCGGTCATGTGCCTGGGGTCGGTCGTGCTCCTTGCGGCCCGCTGGCCGCGGCGTGCGCTGGACGAGGCCGTCGAGGTGGCCTACGCCCCCGAGCGGCCCGCGGGAGAACCCGCCGTGGCCAGGTCGGACCGCGAGGCGGTCTAGCGGGATCTCGGAGTGGTGCACCCCTTAGAGGGGGTGTGGCGCTCCGCGCTAGGTCGTGAGCGCCGCCCTGGCGGGAACCTGGACCGGTGCGGGTCGTTGGACCCAGTGGGACCGAGCGCCGACGGGCCTGACTCGTGGCGCGTGCCGACTCCGACCGCGGTCCCCGGAAGGAGCAGGACGATGGGATTCCTCGACAGGCTGCTCGGCCGCGAACCGATCCAGAACCAGGGCGCCGGTGGGTATGCGCCGACGAACCGGAGCTTCGCACCGGGACCGGCCGGCGCTCAGCCGTCCGCGGGTCCGCAGGACTCGACGACGGGAGCGACCGCCGAGGACCGGCAGGCCATCGCCCGCTACCGCTACCTGCTGCGGACCGCGCCTCCCGAGCAGATCGAGCAGGCGCACGCCCAGGCCTTCGAACAGCTCAACCCCTCCCAGCGCCAGCAGGTGCTGCGGGAGATGACGCAGACCCTGCCCGCCGGCGAGCAGCCGCAGAGCGACGACCCCCGCCAGCTGGCGCGGGCCGCCACGCGGGCCGAGATGCAGCAGCCGGGCTACCTGCAGCGCACCTTCGGTGGTCGCGGCTACGGCGGTATGGGCGGGGGCATGATGGGCGGCGGCATGATGGGCGGGTTCGGTGGTTCCCTGCTCGGCAGCGTGGCCGGCGTCGTCATCGGGACGGCGGTCGCCGACTCGCTCATGGGTGGCTTCGACGGTTCGCCGGAGCACCAGGAGGCCTACGCCGACGATGGCAACGGCGGTGACCAGGGTTCGGGTGACCAGGGCTCCGGTGACCAGGGTTCCGGTGACCAGGGTGGCGGCGCTGACCAGGCCGGCTTCGACTCAGCCGGTGGTAATGCCGGCTGGGGGGGCGACCAGGGCGGTGGTGGCGGTGGTGGTGAC
>JALZBI010000035.1 GCA_030947565.1 Actinomycetota bacterium | reverse complement strand
TCGTCCTCGTCCACCGTGACCTGGGCGGGACCCGGCGCGGGCTCCACGACGATGCCGAGGCCGGTGCCGTCATCCTCGAGGGCGGGGTGACCCGCGGGGGCCATCACCAGCCGCAGGCAGGCCTCCCGGGGAGCGGTGACGCGCAACGCATACGGAGTCACGTCGGCGGGGGGGAGCGTGAGGTGGGGGAGGTTCGGCATCTGCGTCTCCACACCCTGGTCGGTGAGCGGCTCTCCGGTGAGCCAACCCGGCATCATGCCGAGCTGGACGCCCGGCATCGCGTCGATGTCGAGAGTGGCGCCTGACCCGTCGGATCGGACGTTGCCCACGCGGCGGAGCAGCAAAGCGGTGTCGGTCACGGTCAGCCCTTCACGGCGCCGGCGGTGATGCCGGCGACGAAGTAGCGCTGGAGGAACACGTAGGCGATGACGATCGGCGCGGAGGCCACCACGACGCCGGTGAACAGCAGCGGATAGTCGGTGAGGAACTCGCCCTGGAACGAGAGCAGGGCGACGGGGATGGTGCGCTTGGCCGCGTCCTGGATGAACAGCAGCGGATAGAGCAGGTCGTTCCAGTGGATGACGAAGAGGAAGATCGCCGTCGCCGACAGGGACGGGACGGAGACGGGAAGGACGATGGACCGGTAGGTGCGCCAGGGCCCGGACCCGTCGACCGCGGCCGCCTCGAAGAGCTCCTTGGGGAGGGTCTTGAGGAAGCCGGTCAAGATGAACACGGCGATCGGCAGCGTCACGACGATGTTGATAAGGATCAGGCCGAGCAGCGAGTCCGTGAGGCCGAAGGTCGCGAACTGGACGTACTGCGGGATCATGTTGGCCTGTGCCGGGACCGCCATGCCAAGGACGATGAAGCCGAGGAGCAGCCCGCTCTTCCACCCGGGGATGCGGGCGATGCCGTAGGACGCCAGGCTGGCGATGAAGAGCGTGAGGGGCACGGAGCAGCCGGTGACGATGACGCTGTTGCGGAACGCCACGCCGAGGCCGGACTCGCCGACGATCTTGCTGTAGTTGCCGAGCTGCAGGTTGGTCGGTGGCCCGAACGGCGAGGCGAACAGGTCCTGGCTGGTCTTGAGGCTCCCGAAGATGATGACGATGAGGGGCACGACAACGAGGACGGCGTAGATCCCGAGGACCACGCGGCGGGTGAGCTGGTAGGCCATGATGTTCTCCTTATGCGGTCTCGGGGCTGCTGGCCTTGACCGCACGTCGTTGCAACCACGTGATGACGGCGATGAGAGCCATGAAGATCAGGGACTCGGCTGCGGCGTAGCCGAACTGGGAGTTGGCGAAGCCGGCGTAGATCCGCGTCGAAAGGATGTCGAGCGACCCCTTGGGCGGGTTGCCGCCGAGACCGAGGATGAGGTCGAAGGCCTTGAACGACTGGACGGTCGTGTAGGCCATGACGATCGCGGTGGCGGGGGCGACCATCGGCAGCGTGACGTAGCGGAACTGCTGCCAACGGCCGGCGCCGTCGATCTCGGCCGACTCGTAGAGCTCCTGCGGGATCTGCTGGAGCCCGGCGACGTAGATGATCATCATCTGGCCGACGTGGAACCACACCTGGGTGATGGCGACCCAGTAGATCGCTTGGTTGTCGTTGCCGAGGAACGCGCCCTGGAACCTCTCGAGCCCGACCGCTCCGAGCACGGTGTTGATGAGTCCGAAGTTGGGGTCGTAGACGAACTTCCAGATGAAGGCGACCGAGACGCTGGAGAGGATGGTGGGGAAGAAGTACAGCGACCGCAACGCCACCGAGGCCTTGCTGTTCTTGGTCAGGTAGACGCCGAGCGCGAGCGAGAAGACCGTCTGGAAGACGACGACCACCAGCATGAACTTGATGTTGTTGCTCAGCGCATTGCGGAACAGGTCGTCCGAGGTCGCGATGGTCCCGAAGTTGTCCAGGCCCACGAACTGCGCGGTGGGGCTGAAGCCGTCCCAGTCGGTGACGGCATAGACGACGCCCTGGATGGTCGGGACGACGAAGAAGGTGATGTAGAGGACGAGCGCCGGGACGGGGAACAGCCACAGTGCCGGATGCGCCGCCATCGGGTTGCGGCTCTTGGGCCTCGCGGCCGCGCCGGGAGTCTCCGGGCCCGTGGCCCGGTCGGGGGAGGTCAACGTGGTGGCCACGGGGTCACTTCCGCTTCTGGTCGATGATCGACTGTGCCTGCTGGGCCGCCTGGTCGGGGCTGGCGCCCCCGACCACCGCGACGCAGGCGGCCTCGACGGCGTTGCGGATGTCGAGGTTGTTGAACTGGAACCGCGGGGCGAGGAGCGTCTTCTTCTCCAGCCAGGGCGCCGTGTGCTTGAGGTCGGCATTGGTGTAGGCGACGTTCTTGACCGTGAGGTGCTGGGAGGTGCCGTTCGCGTAGACCGCGGCGTTGGCCGGGTCGGAGAGGAAGCGCACCCACTTGAGGGCGGAGTCCTGCTCCTTGCCCGCAGTGTTGACGCCGAGGATGAAGGTGGCGTTGTAGATCCCCTCGTACCTCGCCTTCTCCTTGGTGACGGTGATCGGCGCGATGAGGTTGATCGGGAACGTCGCACCCAGCTTGCGGACCGCGCTGATGTGGAACGAGCCGGTGGCCAGCATGGCCGCCTTGCCGCTGGCGAACAGCTGCTGCAGCGGCTCGGAGGCCGTGCCGGTGGAGTTCGCCTCGAAGAAGGGCGCCAGCTGCTGGTACTGCTTGAGGGTGTGCAGGAACCAGTCGTCCGTGGCCTTGCGGGTGCCGGCCTCGATGTCCGCGAACGCGGTGTCGGTCGGCATGTTGTTCATCACCATCGCGTTGATCAGCTGGCCGGAGTTCGCCGGTTCACCGCCGGGCCACGCGAGCGGCACGAAGCCGGCGCCCTTGAGCTTGTCGCACAGGGCCAGGAAGCCGTCCCAGTCCTCGGGCAGCGACGTCACCCCGGCCTTGGCGAAGGCGTCCTCGTTGTAGATCGGCATGTTGAAGACGAGCTGGTAGGGCAGGCCCATCTGGGCGCGGCTCCGGTCCTGGCCGGCCTTGATCAGCTCGGCGAAGTAGCCGTCGACGAAGGGCTGCGCCCCGAGACCCGCATACAGGCCGGCCTTGGCCATGTTGACGAACTGCGCCCCACGGAACGCGGTGAAGGCGTTTCCGATCGTGCCGCCCTTCACCTTTTGGAGCGCGGTGCTCTGGTAGTCGTTCGAAGGCGAGATGTCCTGCACCACCTTCGCCTGGGGGTTGGCCTTGACGAAGCTCGCGATGAGGGTGTCGAAGACCGCCTTGTCCTCCGCCCGCCAGTGGGCGAACGACACCGTGCCGGTGGCCGGCTTGGCGTCCACGGCCTCGAGCAGAGTGGCGCTCGCACCGGACCCGCTGCCGGCGGTGGAGCTGCCGCGGGCGGTGATCGTCGGCCCCACGCAGGCCGATAGTGCGCCGCCGGCCCCCAGGGCGCCGAGGCCCATAAGGAAGCGGCGGCGGTCGGTGGTGAACTTCTCGGACATCGTTGTCTCCTCGGTTTTCTGCTCTGCTACCAGTCGATGACCGTGATGCCCAGGTGGTCGGCGACTGCGCGCAGCTCTGGGCGCACGTCGGTCCACGCGAGGACGGTGTGGTGCGGGAAGCCCCCGGTGACCAGGCCGCTGACGAACTGCTGGGCGTCACCATCAAGACGCACCGCCGCGGTGTTGCCCTGGAACCGGTTCGGCTCGGCCATCGACTCTCCGGCGGCCAGGAGCAGTCGCAGCATTCCCGGGCGGGCCGGGTCCTCCGTGAGACGGGCCATGACGACCGGCCCGGTGCGCAGCGGGAAGTTGCCGGCGACGCCGAGCTTGCGGTTGCAGTGGGTGAGCTGCGTGGCCTCCGAGGGGTCCGCCGCAAGCGCGGTCGCGGCCGCGCCACAGTGCCAGAGCCGGACGATGTTGGCCTGCTGGTCGAGGTCGACGGTGTCGACGAGGTAGGTCGTGCCGGAGCCGAGCGCTTCCATGAGGAGCATGGTCACGGCGCCGTAGACGTCGCGCTCGCACGCGGTCGGCGTGCTCTCGTCGGCCAGGCGGGACAGCGACGAGCACGGGCAGGCGCCGAGCTGGCCCGGGAACTCCGGCCAGCACCGGATGGCCATGGCATCGAGCCCGCTGTCGTCCCTCCAGCCGCGCATCGCCGCGGTGATCCGTGCTGAGGTCAGCGCCTGGTCATCGTTCACTGCGTGCAGCGAGGGCTGGGCGGCCAGGGCCGAGGCGTGCTCCGACGCGGCGGTGACGTCGTCCACCGTCCGCACCCGGTCGAACATCGTGTCGACGTCCAGCTGCTCGACCTGGATGCCGAACAGGCGCGTGAGGAGTGCGCCGTCGTACTGGCTGGGGGTGAACCCCGGCGGCGCATCCCCGACCAGACCGAGCCGACGTCCGCGCAGCGAGTCCAGCGCCGGCACCACCGAGCCCGCGTCGGCACGAGGTCCCTGGCTCGTGGGCGCGGTGACGAGAGGCGGAAGGTCGCCGGCGAGCGCAGCGGCGAGGGCGTCACGCGTCTGCGGTTCGTCGGGGTTGCCGAGCAGGAGCCTCGGCGTCCGTCCGGCATGGACCACCAGAGCGTGGCCGAAGAGGTTGGCGCCGCACAGCGAGTTGAGCCAGAGACGGTCACCGACCGGGCCCGGCTCGCGGAACGACCACAGCAGGACGGGCTGCTCCAACCCGGCGTAGAGCTCGAGGGCGGGCGTGGCATCGGAGAAGGAGGCGCACACGTTGACGACGAGGTCGGCGCCGTCGGCGAGGAAGGGCTTCGCCGCCTCGACGTCCTCGGGGGTCATGACGAGGTCGGCTGGGCCCACGACGTCGGCTCCCAGCTCGACGAGCAGGGCCCGCGCGTCCGCGGCCAGCTGTCGGGCCACGTCGACCGCGAAGGTGGGTCGAGCAGTGGGGATGAGGACGACGCGCGACCTGGGTTCGGTCATTGCTGGACGACCTCGTCGACGAGGTCGCCGAGCCGCTGGAGCCGGGGGATGGACACCTCGTGGAGGTCCCGCTCGACGTCGTCGCTGCCGATGACAGCAGCCCACACGGCCCGACCGGCGAGGAAACCGGAGGCGCCCTCCCGGCAGGCGAGCTCCACGGCCTGAGGAAAGAGGTCGGCCGGGACGCCGGAGGACAGGACGACCCACGGCGAGGACACGGCATCGGTGATCTGTGCACAGCGGCGCCGGATCTCGTCGACGGGCCCCTGACCCTTCAGCGGCACCTCGGCCTTGTAGAGCTCGGCGCCCAGCGAGCCGAGCTCTTTCGCGGCCGCCACGACGCACGCGTCCCAGTCCCACGAGCCACCCCGGCGCGGTGCCTTGGCCACCGGCTCGATGATGCTGACGACACCCGCGTCTCGGCAGCGCTGGACAAACTCCTCGACCATCGCGATGCGGATGGCTGCGGCCTCGTCCGGGCGGTGGATGACGAGCAGCTTCATGGCGACTGCGCCCTGGTCGCGCACGGCGGCCGGGTCCACGTGGCGGTCGATCTCCACCGCGGTGACGAGCTCGCCGTTGCCCTCGATGAAGCGGTCGGCTGCGGCGATGAGCCCGCAGGTGGGAGCAACGGCCTTCGCCTCGACCACCGCGTCGAAGGCGAACTGCTTGTCGACGAGGACCGCCGACGCATACGGAGTGAGGACCCGTGTCGCCGCCACCTTGAAGTCTGTCAGCTGCTGGTCGGTGACCGGTGCCGCCTGGTGCTCGGCGAACATCGCGCGCATCGCCTCGCGCTGGTCCACAGCCAGCATCGCGAAGGCGCCGCTGGGTCGGGCCACCCGAGCCAGCCCGGTGGAGCGGGCGGCGGGCAGGGTGACGTCAGTCATCGGTGCTCCTGGAGTTCTGAGGGGGTGGGGAGTGAGTGGGCGGTGGTGGGCAGGGCTGCCTCGACCTCGGCGAGAGACGGGATGCGGGAGCGGCCGTCGAGCCCACGGCACGAGAGGGCGGCGGTGACGTTGGCGAAGGCGAGCTGCCGGTCGAGCGCCAGCCCCTTGACCACGGCGGCGACGAGGGCGCCGTGGAAGACGTCACCCGCGCCGAGGGTGCTGAGGATGGGCACGGTATGCGCGGGTGCATGGGCCGACTCGCCCGTGGCGGTCAGGGCCGAGCAGCCCCGGCCACCGTCCGTCGCGACGACGACGACGCATCCGTCGGCGACAGCGAGGGCGAGCAGGTCCTCGACCGGCCTGGTCACCTCGTAGGTGCGGCGCAACGCCTCGACCGTCGGGACGTAGAGACCGACGCCGCGCGGGGTGAACCCCGGAATGGGGTTTCCCGCATCGACCGAGAGCAGCTGGTTTTCCCCGAGCCCCCCGGCGGCCGCGACCGGCGCCCAGCCGGCATGGTCGACGTGGACGACCGGTGTGGTCGCGATGAGCGCCAGTCCCGCCGAGATGTCGATGCGGGGAGCGGGTCGGTTGCAGATGGCCCGGCTGTCGCGGAGGCGATCGACGACGACCACGCTGGCGGCCGAGGCCTCGCCGGGTGACACGGTGACGCCGGAGACGTCCACGCCCTCGGTCTCGAGCCCCGCCAGGATGGCCCGGCCGTTGTCGTCGTCGCCGACGGTGCCGACGAAGGCGCAGCGGACGCCGAGCCGGGATGCGGCGACGGCGGCGGTGGCGGCCGGACCACCTCCGGCGTACACGACCTGGGACGCGACGACCCGGTCGTCGGGTGCGGGAAACCCGTCGACGAGCGCGATGGCGTCGAGGGTGGCGACACCCACGAAGACGGCGTCGACCCGACCCGCGGACCCTGTCTGCCTCGTCGCCATTTCGGTGTCGCACTCCTTCGTGCCGTCTCGGAACTGTTGGAACTTTAACAGTTAATGTTGGATAGTCAACAGATCTGAGTCACCTTCTCCACGCGTATGATCGCGCCGTGGGGGACCAGCCGGCCGAGGCGGGTGACGGTGCGTTGCTGCGCTACGACAGCGCCCCGGAGCGCCGCCGGAGCATCCTGGAACAGGTCTTGGACTCGGGGTTCGTCTCCGTCACCGACCTGACCCGCCGGCTCGGCGTCTCCGACATGACCGTGCGGCGCGACCTGCGCAAGCTCGCCCACCAAGGCAAGGTGCGAGTGGTCCACGGAGGGGTCAGCGCGCTGACCGGCTCCGCGCACTCGCCGGCCTTCACCGGCCGGGCCGAGGAGCACGCCGCAGGCAAACGAGCGATCGGCGAGGCCGTCGCCGTCGGCCTCTCCCTCCAGGCGACGGTCTGCGTCGACGCCGGCACCACCACCTACGCCGCCGCACAAGCCTTGTCCGACACGTTCAAGGGCACCCTCGTCACCCATTCGGTGCCCGTGATGCAGCTGCTGCTGAGCCGCGGCTTCACCCGGGTGGTTGGTCTCGGCGGCGAGCTGCTGGTCGAGAGCCAAGCCTTCGTCGGTCCGCGCACGGTGGAGGCCGTCGCGGGGCTGCGCGTCCAGACGCTGCTGCTCGGTGCGGCCGCCGTTGACGAGCAGGGCATCTACGTCTCGACCGACAACGAACGACCCACCAAGCTCGCGCTCATGTCCATCGCCGACCGCGTCGTCCTGCTCGTCGACGCGAGCAAGTACCACGCATCGGCGCCCGTCCTGCTCTGCGGCTGGGACGCCATCGCCGAGCTCGTGACCGACGAGGCACCGCCGCCGCCGTTGCGCCGACGGCTCAAAGCAGCCGCCGTGGACCTGCGCGTCGCCAAACCGCTCCGGGTCTGACCCCTGCAGGCGTCGAGAAGACTAGTCGAGCCTTACCCCGGAGGCGACGGCATACCCGAGCTTCTGCGGGTTGCGGACGAGGTGCAGGGCGGTGATCCCCAGCGCCTCGACGGTGAGGAAGACGACGCTGTCGAGCTCGTCGCCGTCGTACATCAGCAACGCGGTCTCGTCGTTGAGCCGGGCGTACTCGACCCGGGCCTCGCCGGAGTAGTCCTGCCGAGCAATGACGCCGAACAGCCAGCGGACCACCTTGTCCTGGCCGTGGATCGGTCGCAGCGCGGCCCGCTTGACGCCGCCGCCGTCGCTGACGAGCACGACGTCGGGGGCGAGCAGGGCCATGAACCCCCCGACGTCACCGGTCGAGAGGCAGATGACGAACTGTTCGAGCACCGCGTCGTGCCGCCGCCGGTCGACGACCTCCGGCCGGCGCGACTGCACGTGGCCGCGGGCTCGGTTGGCCAGCTGCCGCACCGCGGCCTCCGACCGGTCCAGGGTCGTGGCCACCTCGCCGAAGCCCAACCCGAAGACGTCGTGCAGCACGAACGCCGCGCGCTCCAGCGGTGACAGCGACTCGAGGACCACGAGCATGGCCATCGACACCGAGTCGGCCAGCTCCGCCGCCTCGGCCGGCCCAGGCCCGGTGGCCACCGGCTCGGGCAGCCATGGCCCGACGTAGTCCTCCCGCCGGTTCTGCTGCTGCCGCACCCGGTTCAGGGCCTGCCGGGTGGCCGCGGCGATCAGGTATGCGCGCGGGTCACGGACCGCGGCTCGCCGGTCATCGGACAGGTCGGCCCACCGCAGCCACGTCTCCTGCACCGCGTCCTCGGCGTCGGTGACGCTGCCGAGGACGCGGTAGGCGGCACCGACCAGCTGGGGCCGCAGGGCCTCGAACCCGACGGCCAGCGCCTCGGACGAGGTGCGGGCCTCGGGGGGCAGGGGAGGCTCGTCAGGCACGGGCGGGCCGGAGGTCGCACTGCGCCTTGAAGCCCTGGCTAGCCATGCCCAGCGCGGTGTTGAACCGGGCTCGCTGGTTCTCCAGGGCCACGATGGCGGTGATCTCGACGATCGCCGCGTCGCTGAGCAGCGCGCGCAGCCCGGTCACCATGCCGTCGGTGACGGTCAGTGGCGTCGTCGACATCGCCTCGGCGTACTCGATGACCCGCCGCTCCACCTCGCTGAACAGGTCGCTGGTGCGCCATGACGGCACGGCCTCGAGCTTGGCCGGGTCGATGCCCTTGCCGTGGGAGACCCAGTAGCCGAAGTCCATGCACCACGAACAGTCCACGGTGCCGGCCGCCGCCAGGCTGGCGAGGTCTTTGAGCGCGTCGTCGGCGGCGTCCCACTTCTGCACGCGCATCTCGTTGCGCATGCTCGCCATGAGCACCTTGCGGTTGTGCGCCATGGCCAGCGCCGGCTCCATGACGGCGCCGTAGGCCCGCTTGGTGTACCAGTTCATCGCGGTCACGAGGTTTCCGTTGTCGCGTAGGGGGATGCGGGCGGTCTCGGTCATGTCGCTCTCCTTGGTTGGGGGTGTCCCGTCATCAGGAAGACACCCCCGCGCCGCGAGATGTGACATCACCGGTCCGGGAGGGAGCGCGACCGGCCGCGGAACTCCGCGATGACGGCCCCGTCGGCCGCCCGGGTCACCGTGACGTCGGTGATCCCGCTGCGCCCGTATGCCGCCCGCACCCGGGCCTCGGCAACCAGCACGTCGCCCAGGCGCGCCGAGGTGACGAAGACGATGTCCGCCCCGGCGGCGACGGTGCGGGCCCCGCGGGAGTTGCAGGCCAGCGCGAACGCTGAGTCGGCGAGGGTGAAGAGGTAGCCGCCGTGGGCGAGCTCGTGGCCGTTGACCATGTGCTCCCCGACCGTCATCCGCACGACGGCCCGGTCCACCTCGAGCACGGTCGCTTCCATCCCCAGATGGGTCGACGCCCGGTCCTCGGCCCACATCCGCTGCACGTGGGTGAGATCGGGGTGACCGTCCTGGGAGTCGGTCACGACCCGCCGCCCAACGCCTCGCTCGGGCGGTAGCGGCCACCCGGGTATGCCGCGTCGAGCTCGGCGAGGACCTGCCGCACCCGGTCGTGCCCCAGCTCCTGACCCGACGCGATCGGACCTCTGGGGTAAGACGTGCCGAGGACCATGGCGGTATCGACGTCCTCGGCGCTGGCCTCCCCGCGGTGCACGAGGTCGAGCGCCTCGTTGACGAGCATGGCGAGGGTCCGGGCGACCGGGTCGGTGCGGACCGGGCCGCCGACGAGCTCGCTGACCTTTGCCTCGTCGACGTCCGCGTCGGACGCCTGGCCTGGGGACGCATACGTGTAGACCCCGTGGTCGGTCTTGCGACCGAGCCGACCCTCGGCCACGAGCCCGCGCTGGAAGTCCGTGGGCGCATACCGGGGGTCGTGGTCGGTCTGTTCCCAGACGCTGGTGCCGACGGCGAGGTTGACGTCCTGGCCGATGAGGTCGGTCAGCTCGAAGGGCCCCATGGCGAAGCCGGCCGAACGCAGGCAGGCGTCGATGGTGGCGGGGTCGGCCAGGCCCTCCTCGGCCATCCGCTGCGCCTCGCCGTAGAACGGCCGGGCGATCCGGTTGACGATGAGCCCGGGGGTGGAGCGGCACCGCACCGGGGTCTTCCCCCACTGGTGCATCAGCGACACGGCGAAGTCGACATAGGTGGGCGCGCTCTCTCGGCCGTGGACGACCTCGACGAGCCGCATGACCGGTGCCGGGTTGAAGAAGTGCAGCCCGATGACCCGCTCGGGGTCGTGGACGGCCTCGGCGATGGCGTCGATGTCGAGGCTCGAGGTGTTGGTGGCCAGCAGGGTGGTCGGGGGCTGGAGGCGGGCCAGCTCGGCGAAGACCGACCGCTTGGTCTCGAGGTCCTCGCGCACCGCCTCGACGACGAGCGCGCACTCGGGCAGGGCGTGCAGGTCGGGGGTGACGCGCAGGCGAGCGCCGGCCGCCTCGGCCTCTCCCTGCGAGATCCGGCCCCTGGCCGCGCGCTCGCCGAGGCGATCGACCACGCCTTCGCGAGCGCGGGCGGCAAGAGAAGCGTCCGTGTCGACGAGGTGCACGGCATGCCCCGCCAGCGCCGCGACCTGGGCGATGCCCGCCCCCATCGCTCCGGCACCGATGACGGCAACGTCTCCGGGCGTGCCGGGGGAGCTCATGCGGTCATCCTGCCGCACCGGGGTTGCGGGCAGAGCCCGCTACAGCCAGTCCTTGCGTTTGAACGTGAGATAGAGCGTCACCGCAGCCGCAGCGATGACGCCGGTGGAGAACCACACGCCCCAGGGTTCCTGAAACCCGGGGTAGGGCACGTTCTGCCCGAACCACCCGGTGACGGCGGTCGGCACGGCGATGATCGCGGCCCACGCGGTGAGCTTCTTCATCACCGTGTTGAGGCGGGCGTCCTGCAGCGACAACGACGTCTCGAAGATCGACGTGATCATGTCGCGCAGCGACTCGGTCCACTCGGCGGCGCGGACGGCGTGGTCATAGAGGTCGGCGAACCAGCCGTCCAGGTCGTTGCCGTCCTTGTGCCACTCGGAGCGGTGCCGCATCACCGCGCCGACCACCTCCCGCATCGGCGTGACCACGCGACGCAGCTCGACGAGCTCCTTGCGGATCCGGAACGTGCGTTGCTGCGTCGTCCGGGTCGGCGTCTGCTCCGCGAACAGGCCGTCCTCGAGTGACTCGATCGCGTCGTCGAGCTGCTGCACAGTGTCGAAGTGCCCGTCGACGATGACGTCGAGCAGGCCGTGCAGAAGGGCGGGCCCCCCGAGCTGGAGCAGGTTGCTGTTCTCCTCCCAGCGCTTGGTCACCTCGCGCATGTCGAAGTCGTCGTTGTCGCGCACCGTGATGATCCCGCGCCGCAGCACGAACGCCGACACCTTGGTGAGCCTCAGCCGCGAGTTGAGGATCTGGTCCTGGGGGATGCCCGACTCGGGGGGCCGGTCGAGTCGGGTGGCGTAGACGCTGACGAAGGTGTGGTGCTCGTGGGCCGTCGCCTTGGGCCGGCTCGCCTCCTCGATGGCGTCCTCGACGGCGTGCGGGTCGAGGCTCAGCTCTTCGGCGAGCTTCATGAGGTCGCGCTGGTCGGGCTCGCACACATCGACCCAGACCAGGGCACCCTCTTCCTCGAGGTGGTCGGAGACCTCCTCGATGGGGAAGTCCCGTGCCGTCACCTCGCCCTTGCGCCAGAGCACCGTACGCACGCCGTTCTTACCCATGGGGGAAGTGTGCCCGCACAACGTGCGCGTGCCCTGGTGAGCGCGCCGAGGCCCAGTGCCTGGCTACGATCGTGCGGTGACGACGACGGCGACGCACACGCATCCCCTGCTGGAGAAGCACTCCGACGCGCTCGACGAGGCGCGGACGGCGCTCGCGGCCCGCAGCTGGTTCTCCCGCTACCCCGAGTCACCCTCACCGCGGGTCTACGGCGAGACGGCGGCGGCCGACGGGCTCGCGGCATACGAGGCGCACCTGCAGCACCGGTATGCCGCCCTCGACAGCCAGCCGTCCGACGGCACCGACGTGGGGTCGGAGGTCTCGCCCTACGGGCCCCGGCTGGGGGTGACCTACCCCCACCTCGACCTCGAGGCGGCCCTGTCGGCCGCGCGGGGGGCCATGTCGGCGTGGCGTGACGCCGGTGCGCAGGTGCGGGCGGCCGTGTGCCTGGAGATCGTCGACGCGATC
>JALZBI010000215.1 GCA_030947565.1 Actinomycetota bacterium | reverse complement strand
TCGTCCTCGTCGACCACGCCGGCGGTCAGGTCCGCAAGACCACGTCCGAGCTGCTCACCATCGCCCGCCGGTTGGGCGAGCCGTCGGCCGTGTTCGTCGGCGACGGCTACGCGCAGGCCCAGGCGATCCTGGCGGCATACGGGGCGGCCAAGGTCTACCGCGCCGAGTCGGCGGATCTCGTCGACTACCTCGTCGTGCCGCAGGCCGAGCTGCTCGCGCAGCTCGTGCGGTCGGCGTCACCCGCCGCGGTGCTGATCACCTCGAGCCTTGAGGGCAAGGAGGTCGCCGCGCGGCTCGCGGTCAAGACCGGGTCCGGCCTCATCACCGACGCGGTCGACGTGCAGGCTGGGGAAGGCGGCGGCGTCGTGACGACCCAGTCGGTGTTCGCGGGCTCCTACACCGTGACCGCCACGGTCACCGAGGGCACACCGGTCATCACCGTCAAGCCCAACTCAGCGACGCCGGAGCAGGTCGAGAGCCAGCCGGTCGAGGAGACCGTCGACTTCAGCGCCTCCGACGCCGCCAAGAGCGCGCGCATCACGGGGACGACTCCCCGGGAGAAGACCGGACGGCCGGAGCTGACCGAGGCGGCCATCGTCGTGTCCGGTGGGCGCGGCACCTCCGGCGACTTCTCGAAGGTCGAGCAGCTGGCCGACGCCCTCGGCGCCGCAGTGGGTGCGAGCCGGGCCGCCGTCGATGCCGGCTGGTACCCCCACGCCTCGCAGGTCGGCCAGACGGGAAAGCAGGTGTCGCCACAGCTCTACGTCGCGTGCGGCATCTCCGGAGCCATCCAGCACCGGGCCGGGATGCAGACGTCCAAAACCATCGTCGCGGTGAACAAGGACGAGGAGGCGCCGATCTTCGAGCTGGTGGACTTCGGTGTCGTCGGCGACCTCTTCGCCGTGCTGCCGCAGGCGGCCGCGGCCGTGGAGGCCAAGCGGGGCTGATCCAGGGCGAGCCGCCGGCCGCCGCCGATGGCCGCACCTCAGCCGGGCTTACGGGCTCCGAGGGTGAAGCTCATCGCCATCCGCTCGGGGTGCTCGGTCATCCGCCACTCGCCCAGCTCGTCGCACGTCATGAGTCCGGGAAACGGGCAGAACGGCACGCTGTCGTGCTCCTCGAGCCGGGTCAGCTCCATCCCCTGACGTAGGACGGCCGTCACCGTCTGGCCGATCCCGTGGCTCCAGGTATAGGACTCGGTGCTGGTGATGGCGTGGGTGTTGTCCTCGGCCGGGCGCACGTAGGTGACGTCCTCGTTCCAGACCACCGGGTCGGGGTGCTCGAAGTAGGGCCAGGCCGGCATGGGACGCCCGCTGGCCGGGTCGGGTTCCATCGTGTCGAGCATCGGGTGGGTGTCGCGGATGAACAGCCGCCCTCCCGGCCGGAGCACCGCGTCGACCACCTGTGCCCATCGGTCCACGGACGGCAGCCACGAGATGGCGCCGAGGCTCACGTAGACGAGGTCGAAGGTGCGGCCGCCGAGGGCGGCCGGTGCGTCGTAGACGTCGGAGACCACGTAGTCGATGTCGGCGCCGGCCGCGGTGGCCAGGGACCGCGCCTCGGCCACGGACTGCGGAGACAGGTCGAGGCCGGTCATCCGCGCGCCGAGACGGGCCACCGAGATCGTGTCGGTGCCGATATGGCACTGCAGGTGCACGACGTCGAGCCCGCGCACGTCGCCCAGCCGCGGAACGTCGAACCTGACCACGTTGGACAGGAACTCGGGATCCTCGACGAACGCCCGCACCTCGTAGTCGGGTGACGTGGCATGGATGACTGCCCGGTCGTCCCAGTTCGCCCGGTTGGCGACGAGGTAGTCGGGCTCGGAGGCGGCGTGGTCGACCACGGCATCACCGTATGCCTGCGGCGTGCCCGGGTGTGTCCTGTATGCCCGATGGGCTGCTCCTCGCGCGCCGTGTTGCCGTGGCCGGGACTTGTTGGTTGGGTCAGGGCGTGAGCGGTGTCGACGTGCAGGCCCTGGGAAACCAGCCCGTGCTGTCCGGGCGCGTCGTCCGGCTGGAGCCGGCGGGCCCGGAGCACCTCGAGGGCCTGTGGCCGCTCTACTCCGGCGGGGAGGACTCGGGGTTCATGGACCCCGTCGCGGCGCTGACCCGCGAGCAGACCCGGGCCGGGCTCGCCCGGGCGCGTGACCGGCGGGACCGGGCCGACTGGGCCGTCGTCCGGCGCGCCGACGGTGACGTCGTCGGTGAGGCCGTGCTCATGGACCTCGACGAGGACAACGCCTCGATGACCTACCGCGTCGCCCTCGTCGGGCCGAGCGTGTTCGGGCGCGGCTACGGCACCGAGACCACCCGACTCGTCCGCGACTTCGCCTTCGGTGCGCTCGGGCTGCACCGCCTGGCCCTCGAGGTCAACTCGTTCAACGCGGCGGCGATCGCGGTCTACGACAAGGTGGGGTTCGTGCTCGAGGGCGTGCGTCGCGAAGCGGTGCTGCGCGACGGGACTTGGCACGACGTGCACGACATGGCCCTCATCGCCGACGACCCCCGGCCCTGAGCGGGCGGGCGCCGCCCGCGGCGACCGTAAACTTGGTCGGTGCGCCACTACCTCGACCATGCCGCCACGACGCCAATGCGGGCGTCGGCCTTGGAGGCGATGACCGAGCAGCTGGCACGCACGGGCAACGCCTCTTCGCTGCATACCTCCGGGCGGCTGGCGCGGCGGGTCGTCGAGGAGTCGCGCGAGACCATCGCCGGGTCCATCGGCTGTCGTCCCTCGGAGGTCGTCTTCACGTCCGGTGGCACCGAGTCCGACAACCTGGCGCTGCAGGGCACCTTCACCGCCCGCCGCGACGCGGACCCGCGGCGGACCCGGCTGCTGGTGAGCACCATCGAGCATCACGCCGTGCTCGACTGCGTCGACTTCCTCGCCGCTCACGAGGGCGCCAAGGTCACCTGGCTGGAGACCGACGAGCTCGGCCGGGTGGCGCCCGACACGGTCCGCGTCGCCCTGGCCGACGACCCCGGCTCGGCGGCGGCCGTCTCGGTGATGTGGGCCAACAACGAGGTCGGCACCGTTGAGGACATCGCCGGAATCGTCGCTGCCGCCAAGGAGTTCGGCGTGCCCGTGCACACCGACGCCGTCCAGGCGGTGGGGCACCTGCCGGTCGACATCGCCGCCGTCGACGTCGACCTCGCGTCGCTGACCGCCCACAAGCTCGGCGGGCCCGTCGGGGTCGGCGCCCTGGTCGTCAAGCGCGACCACCGGCTCGTGCCCCTCTCCCACGGGGGTGGCCAGGAGCGCCAGGTCCGCAGCGGCACCCTCGACGTCGCCGGCATCCGGGCCTTCGCGGTGGCCGTGGAGGAGTCGGTGCGCGAGCTCGACGCAGAAGTTCCGCGGCTCACGGCGCTACGCGACCGGCTCATCGACGGCGCCATGGCGCTGGGCCTCGACATCACGCCGGGCGGCCCCTGGACGCGCGGTGACGTCGCGACGCGGCTGCCGGGCAACGTGCACCTGCTCGTGCCCGGCTGTGACGGCGACTCGCTCCTCTACCTGCTCGACGCCGCCGGGATCGAGTGCTCCACGGGTTCCGCCTGCCAGGCGGGGGTCCCACAACCCAGCCACGTGCTGCTCGCCGTGGGCCTGGGGGAGGAGCAGGCGCGGGGGGCGCTGCGGCTGACGCTCGGCCGCACCTCGACCGAGGGCGACGTCGACGCCGTGCTGGCCGCCCTGCCGGCCGCCGTCGAGCGGGCCCGGCGCGCGAGTGGGCGCAACCGGTGAGGCGGCTATGAGGATCGTCGCCGCGATGAGCGGCGGCGTCGACTCCGCCGTCGCGGCGGCACGGATGGTCGACGCCGGTCATGAGGTGGTCGGCGTGCACCTGGCGCTGAGCCAGAACGCGGCGACCCTGCGCGAGAGCGCGCGCGGCTGCTGCACCATTGAGGACGCCGGCGACGCCCGCCGAGTAGCCGACGTGCTCGGGATCCCGTTCTACGTGTGGGATCTCGCCGCCCGGTTCCGCGACGACGTGGTGGCCGACTTCGTCGCCGAGTACGCCGCCGGCCGCACGCCCAACCCGTGCGTGCGCTGCAACGAGCGGATCAAGTTCGCCGCCCTGCTCGACAAGGCGGTGGCCCTCGGGTTCGACGCGGTCGCGACCGGCCACTACGCCCGAGTCGTCGCCGCGCCGGACGGACGCCGCGAGCTGCACCGTGCGGTCGACCCGGCCAAGGACCAGTCCTACGTGCTCGGGGTCCTCGACGCCGACCAGCTGGCCCGCTCGTTCTTCCCGCTCGGCGACACGACGAAGCCTCAGATCCGGAAGGAGGCGGCGGCGCGGGGCTTCTTCGTCGCCGCCAAGCCCGACAGCCACGACATCTGCTTCATCCCCGACGGCGACACCCGCGGCTTCCTCGCCGCCCGCCTCGGCGAGCGGCCGGGTGATGTTCTCGACACCACGGGGGCGGTCGTCGGGCGGCATACCGGCGCGTATGCGTTCACCGTCGGCCAGCGCCGCGGGCTCGGCCTCGCACGGGGGACGCTGGACGGCGAGCCCCGGTTCGTCGTCGACGTCGAGACGTCCACCAACACCATCGTCATCGGGACCCGCGACCTCCTGGGGGTCGACGCCTTGGTCGGCACGCATGCCCGCTGGTGCGGAACCCCGCCCGACGGCGTCGTCACGGTCGGTGTGCAGCTGCGGGCGCACGGCGAGGAGGTGCCGGCGACCGCCTGGGCGGCCCCGGGTGACACAGCCCACGAGAGCGACGGCGAGGACGAGGTCCATGTGCGGCTCGCGCGCCCGGTGCGCGGCGTCGCCCCCGGGCAGTCGGTCGTGCTCTACGACGGCACGCGGGTCGTCGGCTCGGCCACCATCCGCACCGCCGTGCGGTCGCCCCGCCCGACCTGAGCCGCCCGTTCCAGGGCCTGGTTCCCCACGCCCCAGCCGGCTGCTGAAGGCCGGCGCGGGGTCGCGCATCCAGGCGGTCGCGACCCAGTCGCGTACGCCACCGTGGCGGGCTTACCACGCCTAATAGGAGTGCAGCGCACGGCACCACCAACTTGAGGAGCGCAGCGTCCCCTCAGGGGG
>JALZBI010000214.1 GCA_030947565.1 Actinomycetota bacterium | reverse complement strand
TCGAGCATTCCGACCTTCCGGCTCAACATCCTTTCGGCCGCTGGCACGCTGATGGTCATCGCCGGCCTGATCACCATCCCGGTGATCGGGATCTCCCCGGCCAGGGCATTCAAGGCCTACCTCGACACCTACCGACAGCTCGCGCTGGCCATCGTCACGGTGATGGCCGTCCTCGCGCTGGCCTACGTGATGAACGCGTCCGGGCAGACCGCGACGCTGGGGCGGTGGCTTGCCACCTCCGGAGGGCTGTTCGCGATCTTGTCGCCCATCTTGGGATGGCTTGGCGTCGCGGTCACCGGATCGGACACGTCGTCGAACTCGCTCTTCGGGGCCCTGCAGGTGTCGGCCGCCAGACAGACCGGCCTCTCGGAGGTCCTCATGGCTTCGGCGAACTCGTCCGGAGGGGTGCTGGGCAAGATGATCTCACCGCAGAACCTTGCCATCGCCGCCGGCGCCGTCGGCATGGCCGGGAGGGAAGGGGACATCTTCCGGAAGGTGTTGGCCTGGTCGCTTGGGTTCCTCGTGTTCATGTGCCTGCTGGTCTACCTCCAGTCCACGTCGGTGCTGTCGTGGATGATCCCGTAGGGTCCCGCCATGAAGGTCGCGCTGATGCTCACCTGCATCAACGACGCGCTCTTCCCCGACACCGGCAAGGCGGTCGTCCGGCTGCTGCGCCGGCTCGGGGTCGACGTCGACTTCCCCGCCGGACAGGCCTGCTGCGCACAGCCCATGGTCAACACCGGCTACCTGGATGAGGCCGTCCCGGTGGTCCGCGGGTTCACCGAGGCGTTCGCCGGCTATGACGCGATCGTCGTCCCGTCCGGGTCGTGCGCCGGGGCGATCCGGCACCAGCACGACCTGGTCGCGCGCCGTTCCGGTGACCCCGCGCTGGCCCGGGCGGTCGCCGAGACCTCGCCGCGGGCCTACGAGCTGACCGAGTTCCTCGTCGACGTCCTGGGTGTCGAGGACGTGGGGGCGTCCTTCCCGCACCGGGTCACCTACCACCCGACATGCCACTCGTTGCGGATGCTCGGGGTGGGTGACCGTCCGCTGCGGCTTCTCAGGCAGGTCAAGGGGATTCGGCTGACCGAGCTGCCTGCGGCCGAGGAGTGCTGTGGGTTCGGCGGGACGTTCGCGGTGAAGAACGCGGAGACATCGGTGTCCATGGGCTTCGACAAGGTGCGACACGCACGGGACACGGGAGCCGAGGTCCTGGTGGCCAGTGACAACTCATGCCTCATGCACCTCGGCGGCATCCTGTCGCGGGAGCAGGCGGGCATGAAGGTCATGCACCTCGCTGAAGTCCTCGCGTCGACCGAGGGGGCCTGATGGGAGCCACGTTCGTCGGTATGCCGCCGTTCCCCGAGGCGGCGCACCGGGCCCTCGCGGACCCGCAGCTGCGGGCCAACCTCGCCCACGCGACGACGACGATCCGCGACAAGCGCGGCCGGGTTGTTGGGGAGCTCGACGACTGGGAAGCGTTGCGGCTCAAGGCGGCTGACATCAAGGATGACGTCCTGGCGCACCTCGACGAGCACCTTGAGACGCTGGAGGCGTCGCTGACGGCCCGCGGGGCGGTCGTGCACTGGGCCCGCGATGCGGCGGAGGCGTGCGCCGTCGTCGCCCAGATCGCCAAGGACCACGGCGTCGACGAGGTCGTCAAGGTCAAGTCGATGGCCACGCAGGAGATCGAGCTCAACGAAGCCCTTGCCGCGCAAGGAATCTCGGCGTGGGAGACCGACCTGGCCGAGCTCATCGTCCAGCTGGGCGACGACCTGCCCTCACACATCCTCGTGCCCGCCATCCACCGCAACCGCGCCGAGATCCGTGAGATCTTCCGCACCCGCATGGCCGGTGCCGGCCGACCGGCACCCGAGGGCCTCACCGACGAGCCCGCCGAGCTGGCCGCGGCGGCCCGGCAGCACCTTCGCGAGAAGTTCCTGCGGGCCAAGGTCGCGGTCTCCGGGGCGAACTTCGCCGTCGCCGAGACCGGCACCCTCGTCGTCGTCGAGTCCGAGGGGAACGGCCGCATGTGCCTGACCCTCCCCGAGGTCCTGGTCAGCGTGGTGGGAATCGAGAAGCTGCTGCCGCGGTTCGAGGACCTCGACGTCTTCCTTCAGCTGCTGCCGCGGTCGAGCACGGGCGAGCGGATGAACCCCTACACGTCGATGTGGACCGGCGTGACGCCCGGCGACGGTCCGCAGGAGGTGCACGTCGTGCTGCTCGACAACGGCCGCACCAACGTCCTCGCCGACGAAGTGGGCCGCCAGGCGCTGCGCTGCATCCGCTGCTCGGCGTGCCTCAATGCCTGCCCGGTCTACGAGCGCACGGGCGGCCACGCCTACGGCTCGGTCTATCCCGGCCCCATCGGCGCGATCCTCAACCCGCTCCTCAAGGGGGTGGGGCACGACGCGCAGGTCGACTCACTGCCGTATGCGTCGTCGCTCTGCGGCCGTTGCTACGAGGTGTGCCCGGTGCGCATCGACATCCCCACCGTGCTCGTGCACCTGCGGGTCAAGGTGGTCGACGCCCACCGCAACGGGCTCCCCAAGGGGCAGGACCTCGCGATGAAGGCGTCCGCGCTGCTCCTCTCCGACGGCGCGCGGATGGGATATGCCGTCAAGGCCGGCTCGGTGGCCAACCGGGTCGTCACGGCCCTGAGCCGGCGCACCCTGCCCGGCGGGCGGGTGGCGATCGGCCGCATACCCGGTCCGGGTGCCTCGGCGTGGACCGGTGCCCGCGACCTGCCGGCCCCGCCGCGAGAGTCGTTCCGAGCCTGGTGGGCCAAGACGGATGGCGGCCGCAACCACCCCCCGGCCTCTGGCGGCCGGGCGTGACCGCCCGCGACGAGTTCCTGGCCCGGGTGCGGTCGGCGCTTCGCCAACCTCCCGGCGACGAAGCACCGCCCGGAGCCGCCCCCGGCGCCGACCTGGGGTTCGACCCTGCCGACCCCGACCACACCGACGACACCGTTGACACCGACGACACCGACGACACCGGCGACACCGGCGACCGCCCGACAGTGGAGCGGTCTGACGTCGTCGGGCTGTTCGTCGAGCGCGTCGCCGACTACCGGGCCGTGGTCGTGCGCTGCGCCCCGTCGGAGGTGGCCGATGCGGTGCGGGCCGGCCTGGGCGGGTCGACCCGGGTGGTCGTCCCGGCCGGTCTTCCTGACGCCGTAAGGGCGGGTGCGGACGGGCTGGAGCTCGTCGACGACGACCCGCCGTTGAGCGCGCTCGACCTCGACGCCGTCGACGCCGTGGTCACCACCGCGGCGCTCGGGATCGCGCTCACCGGCACGATCGTCCTCGACCACGGGGCCGGCCAGGGACGCCGGGCGCTGAGCCTCGTCCCCGACCTCCATGTCTGCGTCGTCTTGGCCGACCAGGTGGTCCCCGACGTGCCCGACGCGGTGCGCGCCCTCGACCCGACCCGCCCGTTGACGTGGATCAGCGGTCCGAGCGCCACCAGTGACATCGAGCTCGATCGCGTGGAAGGCGTCCACGGCCCCCGCACCCTCCACGTGATCGTCGTCGACCCCGACTGACGGTTAGCTCGGAGCGCTACACCCCCCAGAAGGGGTGCAGCGCTCCGAGATCACGGTGCCTGGGGCCTTAGGGCCGAGGAACCGGGCGCCGGGTAGGTTGCGCGCATGGCTGAGTCACCGACGACGCGCCTCTCCGAGGCGGACCTCGAGTTCCTCGTCGCGCAGACGACGTCCCTCGTCGAGTTCGCCAAGCGCAGCCCCCACCCCGACGGTGGCTTCGCGTGGCTCGACGACGACGGCACGCCGCTGCTCGACCGCCCTGTCGAGCTCTGGATCACCTGCCGGATGGTGCACGTCCTGGCGCTCGCGGAGATCCTCGGCGACGCGTCCTGCCGCCCCCTGGTCGCCGCCGGCGTCGCGGCGCTGCGCGGCCGCCTCCACGACGACGAGTTCGGCGGTTGGTACGCCGCGGTCACCACGACGGACGCTTCGTCGGAGCCGTCCGACGACTCCAAGCAGGAGTATGCGCACGGCTTCGTCGTCCTGGCCGCGGCCTCCGCGGTCGCCGCTGGCCACGACGAGGCGCGACCGCTGCTGGACGACGCGCTCGCCGTCTTCGACCGGCACTTCTGGCGCGACGCCGACGGACTGGCGGTGGACGTCTGCGACCGGACCTTCGAGCTCGTCGACCCCTACCGCGGCGTCAACGCCAACATGCACACCGTCGAAGCGCTGCTGGCGGCGCACGACGTCACCGGTGACCCCATCCTCCTCCAGCGCGCCGTCACCATCACGAGCCGCGTCGTCCACGAGTTCGCGCGCGGCAACGGCTACCGGCTGCCCGAGCACTACGACGAGCAGTGGCGTCCGCTGATTGACTACAACCGCGACCAGCCCCGCGACCGGTTCCGCCCCTACGGTGTCACCATCGGTCACCTCATGGAGTGGGCCCGCCTGGCCCTGCACGTCCGCACCGCACTCCGCCGGGCCGGCGCCGACGCCCCGGCGTGGCTCCTGGACGACGCCCAGGCCCTCTTCGATCGGGCCCTCGCGGACGGCTGGCAGCACGCCGGCGACGGGCATACCGAGGGTTTCGTCTACACGACGGACTTCGACGCGCACCCCATCGTCGACGACCGTCTGCACTGGGTCGTCACCGAAGCCATCGCCACCGCCTGGACCCTGGCCCTGGTGACCGACGAGAAGGACCCCACGCGAGCCGAGCAGTACCGGCACTGGTTCGACCGCTGGATGGAGCACGCCCGCACCGCCTTCGTCGACGAGGTGCACGGATCGTGGAACCACGAGCTCGACCCTCAGGGGCGCCCGTCGAGCCGAGTATGGGAGGGCAAGCCGGACGTCTACCATGCCTACCAGGCCATGCTCCTGCCGCGCCTGGGTGAGGTCAGCAGCTTCGTCGAGGGGGTCTTGCAGCGGCGTCGCGCGGACGGGGTGACGGATTTCTCGACCCGCTCCGGCACCGTGTAGTCTCGCCGTCGCAACGACGCCCCAATAGCTCAGACGGCAGAGCGTTTCCATGGTAAGGAAAAGGTCTAGGGTTCGATTCCCTA